>JBILUT010000223.1:0-3678 GCA_044370875.1 Polaromonas sp.
TAGGAGTGTCGTCATCGCCGCGCCCTTGCAGCAATCGCGAATCACTCGAGGCCTAGCTCTTGAATCTTGCGTGTGATGGTATTGCGGCCTATGCCCAGTTTCATGGCCGCCTCGATGCGCCGGCCACGGGTATTGGCCAGCGCCGTCTGGATCAGGCGGGACTCAAATCGCCGCGTCAACACGTCCCAGACATCGGTATTACCAGCGGCCAACAGCGAAAGGGCCTCGGCCTCCAGACCGGTTTCCCAGGCGCTGCCCACCGCAGCCAGCGCAGACCATGCCTGACCAGCAGCGGGTTCGGCTGATGCCGCCGGAGGGGGCACCACGATGGGATCGCCGGGCGCCGCGGTAGAGACCGTCGCGGCGGCCGGTTCATTCGAAGGAGCAAGAACCTCGGGCGGCAAGTCTTTCGCTTCGATCACCTGTGCGGGGGCCATCACCGTCAGCCAATGGCAGATGTTTTCAAGCTGGCGCACATTACCCGGGAAATCGAACTGTGTCAGCTGAGCCAGGGCAGTCTCAGAGATGCGCTTGGGCTCCACGCCCAATTGCTGTGCGCTTTGCTGCAGGAAGTGACGGGTCAACATGGGAATGTCTTCCCGGCGCTCTCGCAAGGCTGGCAGGCGCAGCCGAATCACATTGAGCCGATGAAACAAGTCTTCGCGGAAGACACCATCCTTGACGCGCTGCTCTAGATCCTGGTGCGTGGCTGCGATCACCCGGACATTGGCCTTGATCGCGCTGTGTCCGCCAACGCGGTAGAAGTGTCCGTCCGAGAGTACGCGCAGCAGACGCGTTTGCAGATCAAGCGGCATATCCCCGATTTCATCAAGAAACAGCGTACCGCCCTCGGCCTGCTCGAAGCGGCCACGACGCATGGTCTGCGCGCCTGTAAAGGCGCCGCGCTCATGGCCAAAAAGCTCGGACTCGAGCAACTCCTTGGGGATGGCCGCTGTGTTGATGGCAATGAATGGGCCTGCTGCGCGGGTTGAATGCTTGTGCAGGGCACGGGCCACCAGCTCCTTGCCGGAGCCAGACTCTCCGGTGATCATCACGGTGACATGGCTTTGCGAGAGTCGGCCGATGGCGCGAAAGACATCTTGCATGGCCGGCGCCTGCCCCAGCATTTCGGGGGTCTGGCTCATGCGGTCCACCGCCACTTGCTCGCGCTGACTCTCGTCAACCGCACGACGGATTAGTTCGACCGCCTTGGGAAGATCGAAGGGCTTGGGCAGGTATTCAAAAGCGCCGCCCTGGAAGGCCGAAACCGCGCTGTCGAGATCAGAGTAGGCGGTCATGATGATGACCGGCAGTCCGGGCAACAAGGCCCTGACCTTTTCAAGCAGCTCAAGACCAGAACCGCCGGGCATGCGGATGTCGCTGACCAACACCTGCGGACCGTCGCCCTCGGGGGCTGACTCCAGAGCCAGCATCAATTCTCGGGGGCTGGTAAAGCTGCGCGTGGGCAGACCCTCACGCAGCAACGCCTTTTCGAGAACGAACCGGATGGACTGGTCATCATCAACGATCCAGATCGGTTTCATGCTGGTCTGCCCCCTTTTTTATCGATCCGACAGTAAAAGAAAAAACATCACGGCAAAGGTATGAGGATCTTGAAGTCCGTGCGGCCCGGGGCGCTGTCGCATTCAATCAAACCATGGTGCTGCTGCACAAAATTCTGTGCCAGCGTCAGCCCCAAACCGGACCCCCCATCACGCCCTGTCACCAGGGGGTAAAAGATACGGTCCTTGATCGAATCGGGCACGCCCGGCCCGTTGTCGATGACATGCAATTCCAGTGCCAAGCGATAACGGTTCTTGCCGAAAGTCACCTGTCGGGCAATGCGTGTTCGCAAGGTAATTCGCGCATCACCAGCCACCACCCGATCGGCAAGCGCCTGCGCCGCGTTATGAGCAATATTGAGCACCGCCTGGATGAGTTGTTCTCGGTCACCGCGAAATTCGGGGATAGAGGTGTCATAGTCGCGCGAGACCCTCAGCCCCTTGGGAAACTCGGCCAGGATCAGCGAGCGCACCCTTTCGCACACCTCGTGGATATTGACGTCCCCGACCTGGTGCGGCCTGCGGTGCGGCGCGAGCAAGCGGTCCACCAGCGACTGCAGACGGTCGGCCTCGTGAATGATGACCTGGGTGTATTCGGTCAGCTCGCGCGAATCGATCTCCATCTGCAGCAACTGCGCCGCGCCACGGATGCCGCCCAACGGGTTCTTGATTTCATGGGCCAGATTGCGGATGAGTTCCTTGTTGGCCTGAGCGCGCTCCATCAGGCGCTCTTCGCGATCTTGCTTGGCCTGCTGTTCAAGCGGTAGCAGCTCCACAATGGCCTGCCCCGGCAGATCAGACTGGGCTACCACCACGTGCACCGGCAACGGATCTGCATTGCTGCGCTTGAGCCAGGCGTCATAACGCAGCGCGGCAAATTCGTTGCTACCCGCACCCTCCAGGGCGCCCTGCATGATGACGGGCTCGGTAAAGCAATCGGACAAGGGCGCTCCCTCGATCATGCGCCTGGATGTACCCAGCGCATCTTCAAGGGCGGAGTTGGCAAAGATCACCAGGCCGTCAGTGCGCACCACCGCCACCAACGTGGCCAGCAGATCAAAGGCCTGAAAGCGCTGGGCCTGCGGATGAGCATGGGCCGGTAGGGTCACGATGGGTTCCTGCTGCAGCGCCGCTGAGATGGCAGGGTTTTGTACAGGGCAGCCCTGCCTGCAGCGTACGAACAAAAAAGACGGCCGAAGCCGTCTTTCTCGTGAGAGCCGCAGAAGGACTGCAAGGCCATTGCGTCAGAGCGAGTAGTACATGTCGTACTCGACCGGATGGGGCGCCATGCGAAAGCGCGTGACCTCGCCCATCTTGAGCTCAATGTACGCATCGAGCATCGAGTCGGTGAACACGCCGCCCTTGGTCAGGAAAGCGCGGTCCTTGTCCAGGTACTCCAGCGCCTGATCCAGGCTGTGGCACACGGTTGGGATCTTGGCGTCTTCCTCGGGGGGCAGATGGTAGAGATCCTTCGTGGCGGCCTCGCCCGGATGAATCTTGTTTTCCACCCCGTCCAGACCAGCCATCATGAGGGCCGAGAAGGCCAGATACGGATTGGCCGACGGATCCGGGAAGCGTGCCTCAATACGGCGGCCCTTGGGGTTGGCCACGAATGGGATGCGGATTGAAGCGGAGCGGTTGCGCGAGCTGTAGGCCAACTTGACCGGGGCCTCGAAGCCAGGAACCAGCCGCTTGTAGCTGTTGGTGCCGGGATTGGTGATCGCGTTGAGTGCACGGGCGTGCTTGATGATGCCGCCGATGTAGTACAGCGCAAAGTCGCTCAGGCCGGCATAGCCGTCGCCGGCAAACAGGTTCTTGCCGTCCTTCCAGATCGACTGGTGCACGTGCATACCCGAGCCGTTGTCACCGGCGTAGGGCTTGGGCATGAAGGTGGCCGTCTTGCCGTAGGCATTGGCCACGTTCCAGACCACATACTTGAGCACCTGCGTCCAGTCGGCGCGCTCGACCAGCGTGCTGAACTTGGTGCCGATCTCGTTTTGGCCGGCGCCGGCGACTTCGTGGTGGAACACCTCGACCGGAATGCCCAGCGACTCGAGAATGAGCGACATCTCGGCACGCATGTCTTGGGTGCTGTCGACCGGGGGCACGGGGAAGT
>JBILUT010000007.1:0-14190 GCA_044370875.1 Polaromonas sp.
CTGGGGGCGCTATTTGCGCAGCCGATGGTTGTTGTGGAGCCTGTTGATCACGCTGCTGGTCGGCTTGATGGGGCTGCTGGCCTTCCTGACCGGTCGCTACGAAGCCAGCGCCGTTCAAAGCCGGCTGGATGCCGAGGCCAATGGACTATCTGGCGACATACGCAACGGGCTAAATCGCCATCAACGCGCCCTTCAAGCATTGCATCCTGATCGCCCCGCCCAATGGCAGAGCCAAAGCGCCGAGCTGATGCAGCAAAACCGGGAAATCGTGCGCATCGAGTGGCGCAACGAACAGCTGCAGCTCCAGTTCAGTCAGGACGCCCCGGCAAGAGCGAACGTCTTCAACCAGATCCCGCGCAGCCAGAGCCAGGTCGACATTCGTCTGACCTGCGGCGCAGCGCAGCGATTTAACAGCCCCACGTTTTCAAGCAGCTACTTCCTGCCGCAAGCCGATGGCCGCGGGCTGGAACTGATGGACCTGTGCATCGCACACCAGGAATCAGGCGCGCTGACCGGGTACATCGTGGCCACCTATTCCTTGGCTGACATCCTGGCCGGCATGGTCGGGCCCCGGCTGCCGCGCGGCCACATGCTGGCCTTCACCGATCCGGACGGCACCCGGCTGGCGATGTACGGACAATTGGCAGACGGCCGGCGGATGTACACCTCGCAATCGCTGCTGGACTTGGCGGGCAACACCCTGGTCCTGCGCCTGGACACACTGCAGGGCACATCGGCGCTCTTTCCCAATCCCCTGAGTGCGCTGGTCAGCGCCATGGCACTGGCCTTGACCCTGGTGCTGGTCCTGCTGGTGCTCGATATGCGGCGGCGGCAGCGGGTTGAAAGTGAGCTGGCCGAGACCCTGGCCTTTCGGAAGGCGATGGAGGATTCGCTGAGCACAGGTCTGCGGGCTCGCGACCTGCAAGGCACCATCACTTACGTCAATCCAGCCTTCTGCCGGATGGTGGGCTTTGAAGCTCGGCAGCTGCTGCAGCAAGGCGACCCCGCGCCCTACTGGCCGCCGGAGCTGGCGCCCACCTACAAAGCCCGACAGCAGGATCGGTACAACAACATTGCATCCCTGCGCGGCGGCCTGGAGTCCGTGTTTATGCGCAGCGACGGGACGCGCTTTCCGGTGCTGATCATGGAGGCTCCCTTGATCAACGCCCAGGGGCGACACACGGGCTGGATGAGTGCGATCCTGGACATGAGCGAGCAAAAGCGCGCCGAAGACATCTCGCGCGCCAGCCAGGACCGTTTGCAGGCGGCAGCCCGACTGGCGATGGTGGGGGAGATGGCCTCGCTGCTCAGTCACGAACTCAATCAACCCCTGGCGGCCATCTCCAGCTACGCCAACGGCTCGATCAACCTGATGCAGGACGCAGCGCCCGCCACCACCGGCAGCGGGATACCCGCCGGCCTGCAAGCCGACCTGATGCAGGCCCTGCAGCGCATTGCCAAGCAGGCCGAGCGCGCGGGGCGGGTCATCCGCAGCGTGCATGATTTTGTCAGGCGCAGGGACCAGCGCCGTGAGGCGGCCGCTCCGAAGGATCTGATCGAGGCGGTGATGCCGCTGGTGGCCCTGCAAGCGCGCAAGCTGGGCATCGAGGTGGTGCTCGATCTGGCCCCGGACGCGCCGCCGGTGATCTGTGACCGCACCATGGTTGAGCAGGTGATTTTGAACTTGGCGCGCAACGGCATGCAAGCCATGCAGAGCGAAGCCGCTGCGGGCACACCCCGCCAACTGACCCTGCGCGTGCGGCGAGCGCCGCACGACCCCAGAGGCTGGGTCGAGTTTTCAGTCTGCGATTTCGGGCACGGCATCTCCCATGAAGTGGCGCAGCAGCTGTTCACCCCCTTTTTCACCACCAAGGAAGAGGGCATGGGGCTGGGTCTGAGCCTGTGCCGCACAGTGGTCGAGCAACACGGCGGCTTGCTGCGATTTGAGTCCAACCGGCCGCAGGGCACCACCTTTGTGTTCACTTTACCCACCCAGCTTTCAGGGCTGATACCTCCATGAAACGACCTCTCGATGCCACTGTCTATGTGATCGACGACGATGCCGGCGTGCGCGATGCGCTGGCCTGGCTGCTGCGCTCTCGCCGTCTCATCAGCGAACTCTTCGATTCGGCAGAAACCTTCGCAGCCCACCTGGCGCAGCCAGGGTTTGAGGTGCGCGAGCCCTCGTGTGCACTGCTGGATGTGCGCATGGGCACCCTCAGTGGATTGGCTCTGTTTGAGCGCATGGTTAAGCGGGGGTTGCTGCCCACCCTGCCCGTGATCTTTCTGACCGGTCATGCCGACGTACCGACTGCGGTCGATGCGGTCAAACGAGGCGCTTTCGATTTCTTCGAGAAACCGTTCTCGGACAACGCGCTGGTCGATCGGATTGAGCAGGCCCTGACGCAATCGGCCGCCGGGCTGGCCGAACGTCAACACCGGCGCGATGTGCAGGCGCGCCTGGACAGCCTGACCGAACGCGAACATGAAATCATGCAGCGCGTGATCGCCGGACTGGCCAACAAACAGATGGCCGATGAACTGGCCATCAGCGTACGAACCGTCGAAGTTCACCGGGCCCGCGTCTTTGACAAGATGGCGGTCAAGTCAGCCGTCGAACTGGCCAACCTGCTGCGGGGACCGGGCAAGGATTGAGCTGAACCAGCCTGGAGCGCCAGGCCCGCTGGGTCGGGGCGCTCAGGGCTCGTGGTCTTGACCGGGCCGCTCCTGGGGCCGCTCACCGCCCGGCCGACCGGAGAACATCGTCCACCAGACAATCAACACCAGCAGAGCCAGCGCCAGCAAGGCCTCAAGCAAAAGCAAAGTCATGGTCGGACAGGACTGAAGAAATCGAGATGAAACGGATTATCGTCAGCCTCCTTGCCCTTACGGGGGCCCTGGTGTCTTGCACCACCGTGGTGGTAGCACCCCAAACGCCGCAGCCAGCACCGCCCCGGGCCGAGGCCGCCGAACCGACCGACACCTCGCCGCAAAGCCCGGCCAGCCCGATCAGCCCGGCCGCAACCGGCCAAACCCAGGAAGATCATCTGGCCACCGGCCCGATCCTGCAGCGCAGCAAAAGCCTTTGGGTCCCGGTCAACTGGTCTGACCTGCCGGGCTGGGCCGAGGACCCCATCGAGCAGGTCTGGCAGGCCCAATTGCACAGCTGCCGCCGGCCCCACCCCGACTTTGCCCCCTTGTGCCCACAGATCCGCCAGCTGGCCCTGGCCGACGCACAAACCCAACGGCAGTGGATCGTCAAAACACTGCGGCCCTACCGCGTACAAGCACCAGACGGCGCAAGTGAAGGCTTGCTTACAAGCTATTTTGAGCCCGTCTTGCCGGCACGCCGCCACAGTGATGCCGCGCACCGGGTACCGCTGTACAGCCCGCCGGCCGATCTGGGCCGACGCAAGCCTTGGTTCACCCGACAGGAAATAGAGACTTTGCCGGCCGCACGAAGCGCGCTGCAGGGTCGCGAGATCGCCTGGCTGGCCGACCCGATCGATGCGATGCTGTTACACATTCAGGGTTCGGGTCGCCTGATGCTGACCGAGCCCGACGGCTCACAGCGTCAGATTCGGGTGGCTTTTGCGGGGTCGAACGATCAGCCCTATCGAAGCATCAACCAGTGGCTGCTTGACCAGGGGGTGCAGCGCATCAACCCCTGGCCCGAAGCGACCAAAACCTGGGCTGCGCAAAACCCCCAGCGGGTCCCGGCCTTGTTGTGGAGCAACCCGCGCTATGTGTTCTTCCGGGAAGAGGCGGTCGACGAGAGCAGCGACGGGCCCCGGGGTGCACAAGGCGTGCCCCTGAGCGCCGGCCGCTCGATCGCGGTCGATCCCGGAAGCATTCCCTACGGCGCGCCGGTATGGCTGGTCTCGCGCGGTCCGGCCGTCCAACTGGCCCGCCTGGTCATGGCGCAAGACACCGGCAGCGCCATCGTTGGCGCAGTGCGGGCTGACTACTTCGCAGGCACCGGCGCTGCCGCCGGACAGTGGGCCGCCCGAATCCGGCAACCTCTGCAACTGTGGGTCTTGTGGCCCCGCTGAATCAGCTTGCGGACAAGCCCCTTTCCGGCACAGGCCCGCAACAGCCCAAGAGCCACCTGAGCAGGGGGCGGACGCATACAATGCCCGGCTTGCGCCTGGGCCCTGCTTGCGCCCTGGTTCCGAAAGCCCGCAACGATGTAGCGGCGCCCCCTCATTCTTGGAGAGCCCCCGTGTTCATTTCTTCCGCTTTTGCCCAGACTGCTCCTGCTGCCGCCGGAGGCGACATGATGTCCTCGCTGGCCAGCATGCTGCCGCTGCTGCTCATGTTTGTGGTGCTGTATTTCGTGATGATCCGGCCCCAGATGAAAAAGCAAAAGGAACACCGGGCCATGATCGAGGCCCTGGCCAAGGGCGACGAGGTGGTTACCGCCGGTGGTCTGATCGGTCGCGTCAGCCGCATCGACGATGCCTTCATCGGCGTTGAACTCAGCCAGGGCGTCGAAGTGCAAATGCAGCGCGCCTCGGTGGTACAGGTGCTGCCTAAGGGCACCATGAAATAAGTCCCGGCTGACGCCGGGACGATCCGGCCACCTGGCCGGTCTCCTTTTCTGGAGCCGGTGCCGGGTGCTGGCCCCAACCACGCACAGAGCTGCCATGAACCGCTACCCGATCTGGAAATATCTGGTGCTTGCCGTCACGCTGGTGATCGCGGCGCTCTACACCCTGCCCAACTTTTTTGGCGAAGCACCCGCCGTTCAAGTCTCCAGCCTCAAGGCCATGGCCAAGATCGACGGGGACACCGTCGTCCGGGTTCAAGAGGCGCTCAAGGCTGCTGGCGTGCAAGCCGACGAGGTGGTGCTCGACGGCAATTCGGTGCGGGCCCGGTTTGACAATGCCGACGACCAGCTCAAGGCCAAGGACGCCATCCAGAAGGCCCTGATCCCCGACCCGGCCAACCCGCCCTTCATCGTGGCGCTCAACCTGGTATCGCGCTCACCGGCCTGGCTGCGCAGCATCCACGCGATGCCGATGTACCTGGGCCTGGACCTGCGCGGCGGGGTGCACTTCATGCTGCAGGTCGACATGCAGGCGGCGCTGACCAAGCGGGCCGACTCCCTGGCCGGCGATCTGCGCCTGGCCCTGCGTGAGAAAAGCCTGCGCTACGAAGACCTGATGCGCGAAGGCAACTCGGTGCAGATGCGGCTGCCCGATGAGGCCACCTCGGAGGCGGTTCAACGGCTGATCACCGATCAGTTCGGAGATTTACAGGCCCGCGCCACACCCGACGGGGCCAAGATACGGTTGGTGGCCGCGATTCGGCCCGAGGCCATCCGCAAGGTGCAGGAACAGGCCCTCAAGCAAAACATCACCACCTTGCACAACCGGATCAACGAGCTTGGCGTGGCCGAGCCGGTCATCCAGCAGCAGGGCATCGACCGCATCGTGGTTCAGCTGCCTGGCGTGCAGGACACGGCCAAAGCCAAAGACATCCTGGGTCGCACCGCTACGCTGGAGATGCGACTGGTCGATGAGAGTGCAGAAGCGCGTGCCGCCGAGATGGGCGGGGGCCTGGTGCCCTTCAATTCAGAGAAGTTTCTGGACCGGGAGGGCCGGCCCATCATCCTCAAGAAGAAGGTCGAACTCACCGGCGAGAGCCTGACCGACGCGCAGCCCGGCTTTGACTCGCAGACCCAGCAGCCCAAGGTCGACCTCACGGTCGATGCCAAGGGCGGTCGGATCATGCGCGACGTGAGCCGCGAAAATCTGAAAAAGCGCATGGCCATCGTGCTCTTCGAAAAGGGGCGAGGGGAGGTCCTCACCGCGCCGGTGATCCAGGGCGAGTTGGGCAACCGCTTTCAGATTTCGGGCTCCATGACCACGGTTGAAGCCAATGACCTGGCGCTGCTGCTGCGCGCAGGTTCGCTGGCTGCGCCCATGGAGATCATTGAAGAGCGCACCATCGGCCCGAGCCTGGGCGCCGAGAACATTGCCAAGGGCTTTAACAGCGTGACCTGGGGCTTTGTGGCCATCGTGATCTTCATGGCCGTTTACTACATGCTGTTCGGTCTGATTTCTGGTTTGGCCCTGGCTGTCAACCTGCTGATGCTGGTGGCGGTGCTCTCGATGCTGCAAGCCACCCTGACCCTGCCGGGCATGGCCGCCATCGCGCTGGCATTGGGCATGGCCATTGACTCGAACGTGCTGATCAACGAGCGCATTCGCGAAGAGCTGCGCGGCGGCGCTGCACCGCAGGCGGCCATCCATGCCGGCTACGACCGTGCCTGGGCCACCATCCTTGACTCCAACATCACCACGCTGATCGCCGGTCTGGCCCTGCTGATCTTTGGCTCGGGCCCGGTGCGCGGCTTTGCGGTGGTGCATTGCATCGGCATCCTGACCAGCATGGTCTCGGCCGTGTTCTTCTCGCGAGGACTGGTCAACCTCTGGTACGGGCGGCAGAAAAAGCTCAAGGCCGTCTCTATCGGCACCGTCTGGCGACCTGGCGCCAACACCAAGCCCTGACCCCGCAGATTTAGCCGGAGCGTATACATGGAATTCTTCAAGATCGGCCGCGACATCCCGTTCATGCGGCATGCCAAGGTCTTCAACGCCATCTCGCTGATCACCTTCATCCTGGCGGTGTTCTTCCTGTTCACCCGTGGACTGCATCTGTCGATTGAATTTACCGGCGGCACCCTGATGGAAGTGAGCTACAGCCAGCCGGCCGACCTGGGCAAGGTGCGTAGCTCGGTCTCCAGCCTGGGCTATACCGATGTACAGGTGCAAAACTTTGGAACCGCTCGCGATGTGATGATCCGTCTGCCGGCGCAAAAAGGGGTCAGCACCGCCCAGCAAAGCGAGCAGGTGATGCAGGCGCTGCGGGCCAGCGATGCCGGCGTCACCTTGCGCCGTACCGAATTTGTCGGGCCCCAGATTGGTGACGAGCTGGCCGCCGATGGACTCAAGGCCCTGGCCATGGTGGTGGTGGGCATCATGATCTACCTGGCCTTCCGCTTCGAGTGGAAGTTCGCGGTTTCAGCCATCATCGCCAATCTGCACGATGTGGTGATCATCTTGGGCTTTTTTGCCTTTTTCCAGTGGGAGTTTTCGCTGGCCGTGCTGGCTGCGGTGCTGGCGGTACTGGGGTATTCAGTCAACGAGTCCGTGGTGATCTTCGACCGGATCCGCGAGAACTTCAGGCGCTATCGCAAGATGAATACGGTGGAGATCATCGACAACGCCATCACCTCGACCATCAGCCGCACCATCATCACCCACGGCTCAACCCAGATCATGGTGCTGTCGATGCTGCTCTTTGGCGGGCCCACCCTGTTTTATTTTGCGTTGGCTCTGACCATCGGCATCTGCTTTGGCATTTACTCCTCGGTCTTTGTCGCCGCCGCCGTGGCCATGTGGCTGGGTTTGCAGCGCGAAGACCTGATCAAGGCCTCTTCGCGTAAAGATGGCCAGGATCCGAACGATCCCAACGCAGGCGCGGTGGTTTGAACCTCGTTGGCGCATTCAGTGCGCCAGCCGCTCCTGGCTGTCGTCGCACAGCTCGTCGAGTACCAGCGCGTCGGGCTCCTCGCCCAGGCTCCAGTACACCATGAGCACGATGATCTTGAAATCATCGATCGACAAGGGCTCGCCGGCGGCGGCCATGGCGCGATCGACAACGATCTCGCGCATGGAAGAGGGCAGTACACCGGCCCGCTCCAGAAAGGTTAGAAAGCCCAGCGCCTCGGGGCCAAGTTGCTGGCGCTCAAGGTGAGAATAAACACGCAGGCTGCTGGCAGACTGCGGCAAGGCACACGCCCCAGAGCTTCGGTCGTCCGGCGTGCACAGGCGGCTGGTTTGCGCGGCCAATTGCAAGCCGTCCAGCCAGATCAGCGCGGCCTCAATTTCCTCGGCCTCAAAGCCCGCGGCGCTGAGCTTGCGTCCGAGTTGGGGGGCCTCAGGGCAGGCATCGCCTTGCCAGTAGTTTTCATACACGTAGACCAGCACCTCGAACATAGCCCCAATATACCCCAGGCCCGTGCACTTGTGACAAGTGCAAAGCCCTACGCTCGGCGCAAACGCAGTGGCCCGCTTCACCGCCTTGCACAAGCCGGTGAATTGGCCGCCTCTGACGGTCAGATGGTGGGTGCGGCTTAAGCCGGTGCGGTGCGCTGCCACCAGCCCCCGGGCAAGTGCGCCAAATGCCCCTGCAGCTCCAGTTCGAAGAGCCGTGCCTGCAAGCGGTCCGTCGACCAGCCACAGCGCAGTTGCAGGGCGTCGAAGGTGACCGGCTCAAAGCCCAGTGCCTGCAGCAAGGGCTCATCGGCCGGCTGATCCGCCGGCTTGGTCGAGGGCGCCGGGGCTGACGCCTCGGTCGCGGGCAGCCCCAGCTCCTCCAGGACATCCTGCGCGCTGGTGACCAGGCGCGCACCCTCGACGATCAGGCGATGGCAACCCCGCGATTGCGGCGCGTCGATAGAGCCGGGTACGGCCATCACGTCCTTGCCCTGCTCGGCCGCCAGCCGGGCGGTAATGAGCGAGCCTGACTGCAGGTTGGCCTCGACCACCAGGGTGGCGCGCGCCAGCCCGGACAGGATGCGGTTGCGCTGCGGAAAATGATGGGTGAGCGGCGGCGTTCCCAAGGGAAACTCACTCACGATCGCGCCCTGCGCCACGATACGGCGGGCCAGCTCTAAATGGCGGCGCGGATACACGCGGTCCAGGCCCGTGCCCACCACCGCCACCGTAAGGCCACCACCGGCCAGCGCCCCCGCATGGGCGGCCCCGTCAATGCCGGCAGCCAAGCCCGACACGATGCACACCCCGGCCTTGGCCAAAGCCATTGAAAAACCCCGCGCATGCAGCTCGCCCTGCGGCGTGGGATTGCGGCTGCCCACCACCGCCAGACAGGGCTGGCCCGGGTCCGCCCCGTCAGCCCATTGACGGGCCAGCACGCCCATGGCGAACAGCACAAGCGGAGGGTCATCGATGTCGAGCAGGGCGCGGGGATAGCCCTCATCGCCGATAGCAAAAACGTGGCGGTCATCGCCGCCGTCCAGCCAGGTCCGGGCGGCCTGCAGCTGAACAGGCAAATCGGCCGGCTTGGCCGCCAGGGCGGGCAGCAGCCGGTCCAGGCGGGCGGCCTGACAGACCTGCCCGGGCTGCTCAAAGACGGCCTGGGGTGAGCCCGCGGCCGCGAGCAAGCGGCGCGCCTGCACCCGACCCAAGCCGGGCGTCAGCAGCAGGCGCAGCCAAGCCTCAAGCTCGTCGAGCGGCATCTACACATTCCATGGCATCGCAAGGGCCCGCAGTTTAGGTGGGGCCAGCACGCTTGAGCCGCCGCCTGCGCGAGCCGGACGATGTTTAACTTTCTGGCCGGATCCAGCCGGGCCCGGACCTTTGGACGGACAATAGGCCTAAACATTTTTCGCCACCATGACCACCGCCCTGACCATCCTGCGCTACCCAGACCCCCGCCTGCATACCGTGGCCAAACCGGTGGCCGCGGTGGACGAGCGGATGCGCGAACTGATCGATCGCATGCTGCTGACCATGTACGAGGCCCAAGGCATCGGACTGGCAGCCACGCAGGTCGATGTGCACGAACGCCTGATCGTCATCGACGTCAGCGAAGACCGCAAGCAGCCGCTCGTGCTCATCAACCCGGAAGTCGTTTGGGCCAGCCCTGAAAAACGCCTGGGCGAAGAGGGATGCCTGTCGGTCCCCGGCATCTACGACGGGGTCGAGCGTTCGCTGGCGATCCGGGTGCGCGCGCTCGACCGCCACGGTGCCGAACAAACCATTGAGGCCGACGGGCTGCTGGCGGTGTGCATCCAGCACGAAATGGACCACCTGATGGGCAAGGTCTTCGTCGAATACCTGTCGATGTTCAAGCGCGGCCGCATCAAGACCAAGATGCTCAAGCTGCAGCGTGAGGACGAGCGTTACGCCCAGAAATAGCCGGTTCGCCCAGGCCGCGCCCCCCGACCTGTGCCATCGAACCCGCCTCGGTGGCCCAAGGCCGGTTCATAGCAACGAAATCTTTATCCCCGCCCATGCGCATCGTCTTTGCCGGCACCCCCGAATTTGCCCAGCAGGCCCTCGCAGCCCTGCACGGCGCCGGCTTTGAGATTGCGCTGGTGCTGACCCAGCCCGACCGCCCGGCCGGCCGCGGCATGAAGTTGCAAGCCTCGCCCGTGAAGACCTTCGCGCTGTCGCACGGCCTGAAGGTGGCGCAGCCCCGCAGCCTGCGTCTGGATGGCAAGTACCCGCAAGACGCACAGGCTGCGCAGCAGGCCCTTCGAGCCGCACAAGCGGACGCCATGGTGGTGGCTGCATACGGGCTGATCCTGCCAAGCTGGGTGCTGCAAATGCCCCGGCTGGGTGGCCTGAACATCCATGCCTCGCTGCTCCCACGCTGGCGGGGCGCGGCTCCAATTCACCGGGCCATCGAAGCCGGCGACACGCTCACCGGCGTGACCATCATGCAAATGGATGCGGGGCTGGACACGGGCGACATGCTGCTGGCACAGTCCGTGCCGATCACCGCCGGGGAAACCACGGCCAGCCTGCATGACCAGCTGGCCAGACTGGGCGCCCGGCTGATCGTCTCTGCCCTTGAGCGAGCCGCTCAAGGCGGGCTCAAAGCCACGCCGCAGCCGGCCGAGGGCATCACCTATGCCCGCAAGATCGACAAGGCCGAGGCCCTGCTGAACTGGCACGAGCCAGCCACTGCGCTCGAGCGGCGTATCCGCGCCTTCCAACCCACGCCCGGGGCCAGCGGCATCATCGGCGGGACCAGCCTGAAGTTCTGGCGCGCCAGCGTGCTGCCGCATGCGGCGGCCGATGCCGGCACGGTGCTGGCCGCTGACCATGACGGCGTGGACGTGGCCACCGGCCAGGGCGTGCTGCGCTTGCTGCGCTTGCAAAAGCCCGGCGGCAAGCCGCTGGAGGTCGCTGAATTCTTGCGTGGCTTTCCTATCGCCGCGGGCCAAGCCTTTGACACAAAGGCCGCTGCGTGAAGCGCTGGTGGCGTGACGAGCACCTGCTGCTGGGCATGCGCGACATGGCCAGCATCAGCCCGGGCATGGCGGCCTGGGGGCTGATGACCGGGGTGGCCATGGTCCAGTCCGATCTGAGCCGGATCGAACTGGTGTTCATGGCCCTGTTCGTCTTTGCCGGCAGTTCGCAACTGGCCGCGCTGCCCCTGATCGCTGCCGGCGCTCCCCTGTGGGTGGTGTTGGCCACCGCCTTTTGCGTCAACCTCCGATTTGTGGTCTTCAGCGCCCATCTGCGCGACTACATGATGGACCTGCCGCTGCCGCAGCGTCTGCTGCGTGGCTATGCCACCGCCGACCTGTCCTACATGATGATGCTGCGCCACTGGCCGCAAGCGGCACCCGACTTGGCCGGTCGCCAGCAACAACGCAGCTACCTGGCGGGCAGCGGCCTGCTGGCCTGGATCTGCTGGACCAGCACCAGCCTGCTGGGGGCGGCCTTCGCCAGCTCCATCCCGATGTCCTGGGGCCTGAGCTTCGCCGGCACGCTGGCTTTGACGGGCATTGTGTGGGCGCTGACCCAGAGCACCTTGCGCGCACTGGCCGTCGTGATTGCTGGCAGCGCGGCCGTAGCCGCCTTTGCCCTGCCGCTCAAGCTCAACATCGTGGTGGCCATCGCGGCAGCGGTGTGCGTGTGCATGGTGCTGGAAAAAATGCATCCGGCTCTGCAAGACCAGGACAGACAGATGCCATGAGCACAGAAACCGACGCCTGGACCCTGGCCACGATTGCCCTGCTGACGCTCAACACGGTGGTCACGCGTTGCTTTTTTTTCATCTCCAGCAAGCGCTGGTCGCTCCCCGGCTGGGTTGCGCGCAGCCTGAACTACGCGCCGATTGCCGCGCTGGCAGCGGTCATCGCACCGGAGGTGGTCATGAGCCAAGGCCAGCTGATCAGCACCTGGCAAGATGCGCGGCTGTTCGGCGTGGTCGCGGGTGGGATCTGGTTCTTCTGGCGGCGCAGCCTGCTGGGTACCCTGGTCTGCGGCATGGGGGTGTACCTGCCCCTGCGCCTGGGGCTGGGCTGGTAGGGCCTCATCCGGCACAGACCCACGGGGCCTGTTGCGCCGACCCGCAAAACACGCCCCAAGTCATGGCGCAGCGATACCGAAGGCGCAGCGCAAGCGCGATGGGCGGCGACCTACAATCGCGCCGCTCTTTTTGACCCTGGCCCGTTCATGAAATTTCTTCGCTTCTCCGATTTGTGTGCCCAAGCCCGCGGCCGCCGAGTGTTCATCCGCGCTGACCTCAACGTTCCACAGGACGATGCCGGTCGCATCACCGAAGACACCCGCATCCGCGCCTCACTGACTTGCATCCAAATGGCCCTTGATGCCGGCGCGGCGGTCATGGTCACCAGCCACCTGGGTCGCCCCACCGAAGGGCAGTTCACACCGGCCGATTCGCTGGCTCCGGTGGCACAGCGCCTGAGCGAGCTGCTGGGCCGACCCGTGCCGCTGCTGTCGAACTGGGTCGATGGCGTCAGCGTCAAACCCGGCGACGTGGTGCTGCTGGAAAACTGCCGGATCAACAAGGGCGAGAAGAAAAACAGCGAAGAGCTGGCTCGCAAGATGGCCGCGCTGTGCGACATCTTTGTGCACGACGCCTTTGGCACCGCCCACCGCGCCGAAGCCACCACCTACGGCATTGCCCAATTTGCGCCGACGGCCTGCGCCGGCCCGCTGCTGGCCGCTGAGATGGACGCCATTTCCAGAGCCCTGACAGCGCCCAAGCGACCGCTGGTGGCCATCGTCGCTGGCTCCAAGGTCTCGACCAAACTCACCATCTTGCAAAGCCTGGCGTCCAAGGTCGACCGGCTCATCGTAGGCGGTGGCATTGCCAACACCTTCATGCTGGCCGCCGGGCTGCCCATCGGCAAAAGCCTGGCCGAGGCCGATCTGGTGGAACAAGCGCGGTCGGTCATCGAGGCCATGAAGGCCCGCGGCGCCGAAGTGCCCATCCCCACCGATGTGGTGGTGGCCAAGACCTTCGCCGCCGATGCAACAGCCACCGTGAAAAAAGCCACCGAGGTGGCCGCCGACGATCTGATCCTCGACATTGGTCCGCAAACCACCGAACGCCTGGCTGCCCAGCTGATGTCGGCCGGCACCATTGTCTGGAACGGGCCAGTCGGCGTGTTTGAATTTGACGCCTTTGCCAAAGGCACCGAAGGCATCGCCCACGCCATTGCCAACAGCAGCGCGTTCTCGATTGCAGGTGGCGGCGACACGCTGGCGGCCATTGCCAAATACGGCATTGAAAAGCAGGTGGACTACATCTCCACCGGCGGCGGCGCTTTTCTGGAAGTGCTCGAAGGCAAAACGCTGCCGGCCTTTGAGATCTTGCAAAAGCGGGCGGTCGCTTAAGGCGGTTCACGCGACAAGCCGGTGCGCAGCGCTTTCGGGCGTTGGCCTACCCACTCTGCCCCCGCGGGGCAAGCCAGGGGGCCGCCGCACAGGGCCGCGTGGTAACGACTCTGTAATGCCACGACCTGCCCCTGTGTGAGAATGCCCCGATAAATCAACGAGGAGAGCCCTTCATGCCCAGCCGCGCCACCAAGATCGTTGCCACCCTCGGCCCCGCCAGCAGCGATCCGGATCTGCTGGAAAAAATGATCCGCGCCGGCGTCAACGTGGTGCGGCTGAACTTCAGCCACGGCAAGGCCGAAGACCACATCCAGCGCGCCGAACTGGTGAGGCAGGCAGCGCAACGGGCCGGCCGCGAAGTGGCCATCATGGCCGACCTGCAAGGCCCCAAGATCCGCGTCGGCAAATTTGCTGACGGCAAAGTCACGCTGGTGCCTGGCGAAAAATTTGTCCTGGACGCCTCGCGCACCGAACCGGGCGATCTGCACGGTGTGGGCCTGGACTACAAGGAGCTGCCGCGCGATGTGAAGGCTGGGGATGTGCTGCTGCTCAATGACGGGCTGATCGTTCTCACCGTCGATGAGGTCAAGGGCGAGCAGGTACGCACCACCGTCAAGCTGGGCGGGGAGCTGAGCAACAACAAGGGCATCAACAAGCAAGGCGGCGGCCTGACCGCACCGGCCCTGACCGCCAAGGACATGGAAGACATCAGGACCGCGATGAGCCTGCAGGCCGACTACGTCGCCGTGAGCTTTCCCAAGAACGCCACCGACATGGA
>JBILUT010000197.1:0-4006 GCA_044370875.1 Polaromonas sp.
GCCACTGTGGATCGCCCGGCTTAAAGCCCCGCGCTCGGGCCTGGGTGCTCAGGGCCAGATTCTGGATTTGCACCCCGGCATCGTTGTAGTAGAACTCACGCGAGACTTCCCAGCCTTGGGTCTGCAACAGATGACAGATCGCATCGCCAAGAGCAGCCTGACGGCCGTGACCCACGTGCAGCGGGCCGGTGGGGTTGGCGGAGACAAATTCAACCAGAACCCGCTGCCCAAGGGGCGGCTTGTTGCCATACGCATCGGCCTCGGCAAGCACCTCACGCAACACCTGCTGACGTGCGGCCGGCCTGAGCTTGAAGTTGATGAAGCCCGGGCCTGCGATCTCAATGGCCTCGACCCATTGCTGGTAGGCCGGTTGCAACAACAGCGATTCGCGCAAGGACTCTGCCAACTGGCGCGGATTGACTTTGAGGGGCTTGGCCAGTTGCATGGCCGCATTGCTTGCAAGGTCCCCGTGCGCAGCCGACTTGGGCGTCTCGAACGCAGCCTTGGCTCCGGATCCGGCCAAACGGCTTTCCAGTTGGGCAGACAAGCCGGCGAGCAATTGTTCTTTGACAGCGATCATGCCGAAATTCTAAGTGTTGCCCCGCGCAAAGCCTTCAAGACGCAGGCCCGAGACAAGAAGCTTCGCGGGCTCAGGGCTTTGTCCGCCAAAATTCGGGACGCGCGTAATGGTGCTTGAGAAAGTCGATCCACAGACGCAGGCGCAGCGGCAGATGCTTGCGCTGCGGAAACACCGCATAGATGCCGTTAGGCGGTGCGGCAAAGTCCTTGAGCACCTCCACCAAAGTGCCCGCAGCAATCTCGTCCTCAACCTCCCAGGTGCTGCGCCAGGCGATGCCGTAACCCGCCAGACACCAGTCGTGCAGCACCTGGCCGTCGGAGCAATCGATCGGCCCGCCCGGACGCAGGTGCTGCACATCCGATCCAACGCGAAAAGCCCAGCCCCGTGTTTGAGAGGCGTCGCCTGAGAGCATGAGACAGTCAAAACCGGTCAGGTCTGCGGGATGACGGGGCGTTCCGTGCTGCGCTAAAAAGGCTGGCGAGGCCACGCACAAGCGCCGGTTGTCAGCCAGGCGCACGCTGACCAGCGAAGAATCGGGCAGATCGCCAACACGCACCGCGCAATCGAAACCTTCAGCAGCCAGGTCCACCACCCGATCGCTCAGATTGAGCGAGAGCGTCACTTCCGCATGCTGCTGACGAAACCGTGCCACCAGCGGGGCCACATGCCGACGACCAAAACCGGCGGGCGCGGTGATGCGCAGATGACCGCTGGCCTTGACGCCACCGGCCGATACGCTGGCCTCGGCGTTTGACAGGTCGGACAGCAAGCGCTGGCAATCCTCCAGAAAGGCGCTGCCCTCATGGGTCAGGCTGATGCGACGGGTGGTGCGCACCAACAGCTTGACGCCGAGCCGGGCCTCCAGCGCATCGAGCCGGCGTCCGATGATGGCCGGTGCCACTCCCTCGGCAAGGGCGGCAGCCGTCAAACTGCCCCGGGTGGCAACGGCCACAAACGATTCGATCTGCTTGAGCTTGTCCATGTCCTGAGGCTTGCAAGTTGCCGGCTCAAAGCTGCGGTTCGGTCTGGGCCGGCAAGCGCGACCGCGGCCCTGGCAGACGGGTGCTGGCGATGCCGCACACAGCGATCAGGACCATGCCCAACCAAGCCCAAGCGTTGGGCGCGTGCGAGAACACCAGCCATCCGGCCAAGGTCGCAAAAGCCAACTGGAAATACAGAAAAGGCGAGAGCGTGGTGGGGCCGGCCAGACCGTAGGCCAGTACCAGCATGTAATGCCCGACGGCGCTGAACAAGCTGAGCAGCAGCACCAGCGCCCAGATCTCCCAGGAAGGCGGCCATTGCCAGCCCCAGGGAATGGCCAAGGTCGCCAGAAACACGGAAACCAGCCCCGAATAGAAATGCAGGGTGCCCGCCTCAACATCGGGCGCCAGATGCGCGGTGAGCAATTGGTAGGCCACGTTGAGCGCAATCAGCAGCACAGGCAACAGGGTGACCCAGGCCAGGTCGTTGGAGCCAGGCTGCGCCACCATCAGCGCCCCTGCGAGAGCACCGGCCAGCAGCAGCCACAACTGCCATGACACGTGCTGCTTGAGAGCCAACGCCGAGACCAGGGCAAGCGCCATGGGGGTTAGCATGATGATGGCTGAAAACTCGGCCACCGGCATCAGGCTCAGGCTGATGAAAGCCAGCCCACTGGAGATCGCCATCAGCGCCCCCCGGAGAAAAACCAGCCCCGGCTTCTTGACCCGCCAAATGGCCCGACCTCGCGAGGGCATCAGCATGCCAGCGGAGATCAGGGTCTGAAACAAGTAGCGCAGCCAGAGCGTCGTGACAATGGGCACGAAGGCGCTGACGTATTTGACCGTGGTATCCAGCGCAGCGAAGAAGGCCATGGCCAGAACAAAAAAGACGATGCCGCGCTGAGTCTCTGACCAGTGTTTCACGCTCGGCAGTCTATCCCAGCGCCCGGCTGGCTCTGTCACAACTGCGCCAGTGCGCGCAGGTCTTCAGCGGTGGTGCTGGGCAGCCCGAAATACTCAAGATAAGCCGGGATCTGCTCAAACAGCATGTCCGAGCCAATCTGCACGCGGCACCCTTGCCGCTGCGCCGCCGCAAGGAAAGCGGTCATCTCGGTGCGCATGACCACCTCACCGACGAAGGTGGACGGAGCGAGCCGGGTGGGGTCGATGGGCAGGGGGTCGCCCTCATTCATGCCCAAGGGTGTGGCGTTGACCACCACATCAAAGCCCGCCGGATCGCGTTCCCCCATGATCAATCGCAAGCTGGGGTAGTGCCGCTGCAAGCGGGCAGCCAGACTCTGGGCTGATTTTGCCTGCAGATCAAAAAGACCCAGGCCGCCGATCCCCGCTGCAGCCAGGCTGGCGGCAATGGCCGAGCCCACCCCGCCGGCTCCCACCACCAGTGCGCGCTTGCCGCTAAGCACCACGCCCTTTCTGAGCAGGCCGCGCACAAAGCCCTCGCCGTCGAACATGTCCCCCTGCAATTGGCCATCGGGCCCCAGTCGCACGGCGTTGCAGGCCCCGGCGATGCTAGCCGCCGGCGAAAGCTCGTCAACCAGTTCGGCGGCGTGCACCTTGTGCGGCATGGTGATCAGCGCACCGACGATATTGCCAAGCCGAAACAGCGAACGCAGCAAAGCCTCAAAGTTGTCGGCCTGACACGCCATCGGCACGACCAATGCATTGATACCCCGGTCCTCAAAGAAGGGGTTGTAGATCAGCGGCGCCTTGAACGAATGGGTGGGGTAACCGATATGGGGGATCAGTCGGGTGTGGCCGTTGATGAGCATGAAAAACCGATGGCTCTAATGAGCCAAGTGAGTGACTGCAGCGCGCAAGGCCAGCAGATAGCTGTCAACGCCGAAGCCGGCGATCTGTCCCTTGGCGATTTCGGCAATCACGGAATGGTGACGAAAGGCCTCGCGCGCATGGATGTTGGACATGTGCACTTCGAAGATGGGGCACTTGAGGATGGCCAGCGCATCGCGGATGCCGTAGCTGTAATGAGTCCAAGCCCCCGCATTGATCAGCACCGCCTGCGTGCCGTCGGTGTGGGCGGCATGAATGCGCTCGCACAGGGCGCCCTCAAAATTGGTCTGGAAATTCTCAACCTGCGCACCCAGTTCACGCCCCAAATCAATCAGACGCTGGTTGATCTCCTCAAGCGTGATGGTGCCGTACTGCGCCGGATCACGCTTGCCGAACATGTTGAGATTGATGCCATTGAGCACAAGGATTTTCATGGGGATTCCTGAGGTTAGATGGGGGTGCAGTCAGCCCAATTTCACCACGCCGCCACTGCGAGCCGCCTCGGCAATCGCCTGACTCACGCGCAGATTCTGCAAGCCGTCGTACACACTGACCCGCGGCTGAACACGCCCGGCAATCAGATCCACAAAATGGTTCATCTGCAGGACCAGCGGATCTTCGCGGCGGACATCCACCA
>JBILUT010000198.1:0-3992 GCA_044370875.1 Polaromonas sp.
ATCGCGGCGCGGGCTTCATGAGCTTTTCGCCGCGTGTCATGATCAACCAGGCCGATGTGGCGGCCACAGCCCTGATTCAGCCGGCCAGCCGCACCAACTACCGGCTGGCAGTGGCGGGCACTGACGCCCAGGTGCAGCAGTTTCAAAAGTGGGCGCAGGCGCGAATCGACAGCCAGGGCTTGCGTGGGGTTCGGCTGGAGTCGCTCGACAGCGGCCGACCCGAAATGCGGCAGACGCTGGACCGCGCCGGCAAGTTCCTGAGTTTGGTGGCCCTGCTGGCCGCCTTGCTCAGCGCGGTGGCGGTGGCCATCGTCGCGCGGGGGTTTGCAGCCAGCCACCTCGATAGCTGCGCCATGTTGCGTGTGCTCGGCCAGAGTCAGCGCAGCATGGCGCTGGCCTATGCCTTCGAGTTTTTTCTGGTTGGACTTGTGGCCAGCCTGCTGGGCTTGCTGCTGGGCTATGCGGTCCACCATGTTTTTGTGATGTTGCTCTCCGGGCTGGTCGAGTCGCAGTTACCAGCGCCGGGTCTGACGCCTGCCCTGCTGGGTTTGGGTATGGGCCTGACCTTGATGCTGGCCTTTGGCCTGCCACCGGTTTTGCAGTTGGCCCAGGTACCGCCGCTGCGCGTGATACGCCGTGAGGTGGGGCAGTTGCGACCGGCGTCCTTGGCGGTGCTGCTGCTCGGTGTGGCGGGTTTTGCGGCCCTGCTGCTGACCGTCAGCAGCGACCTGAAGTTGGGCTTGATTGCTGTCGGTGGTTTTGCTGGCGCGGTGCTCTTTTTCGCGCTGATCAGCGCCCTGGCGGTCTGGTTGCTGCGCATCAGTGTGCGCGAGGCCACTGCGCCGCGCTGGCTGGTACTGGCCACCCGGCAGGTGGCGGCGCGTCCAGCCTATGCGGTGGTGCAGGTCAGTGCGCTGGCCGTCGGCTTGTTGGCCTTGGTGTTGCTGGTGTTGCTACGCACCGACCTGATCCGCAGCTGGCAGCAGGCCACGCCGCCTGATGCGCCCAACCGGTTTGTGATCAATGTGCAGCCGGATCAGGGCCCCGATTTTCAGCAGGTGCTGCGTGATGCCGGCGTGCAGCGCTTTGACTGGTACCCCATGATTCGGGGCCGGCTGATTACCGTCAATGACCGACCGGTCTCGCCGCAGGACTATGCCGAGGACCGCGCGCAGCGCTTGGTGGAGCGTGAATTCAACCTGTCGCACAGCGCCGAGTTGCCCAGGCACAACCAGGTGGTGGCGGGTCAATGGACGGCCGATGAGCGAGGGGGCCTGAGCGTGGAGGATGGGTTGGCGCGCACCCTGGGCCTGAAGATGGGCGACCGTCTGGGCTTTGATATCGCTGGCCAGACGGTCAGTGCCCGCATCACCAGCTTGCGCAAGGTCGATTGGGGGTCGATGCGGGTGAATTTTTTCGTCATCTTTCCGGTGACGCAGATGCAGGATGTGCCTTTGACCTATATCTCTGCCTTTCGGGCCCCCGAGCCTGCGGTGCAGTCCGGTGCCGGCCGCAGCCCCAGCTTTGACAACCAGTTGGTGCGGCGCTTTCCCAACGTGACCAACGTCGACATGACGGCGGCCATTACCCAGGTGCAGCGGGTGCTCGGCCAGGTGATTCGTGCGGTTGAATTTTTGTTTGGCTTTACTTTGGCGGCCGGTTTGGTGGTGCTCTTTGCGGCCGTCACGGCCACCCGCGAAGAACGCACCCGTGAGTTCGCCATCATGATGGCCCTGGGCGGTCGGGCCGGCTTGTTGCGCCAGGTGCAGCGTGCCGAGCTGGCCGGGGTGGGGCTGTTGGCCGGAGCGCTGGCTTCGGCGGTGGCCTCGGTGGTGGGTTGGGCCTTGGCGCATTTCGTGTTTGACTTCGAATGGACCGCATCGCCCCTGGTGCTGCTGGCCGGCAGCGCCAGTGGCGCTTTGCTGGCGCTGGCTGCCGGTTGGTGGGGGCTGCGTTCAGTACTGACCACGCCGGTGGTCGAGACGCTTCGCCGCGCCCAGTAGGGCCGATCGGTTTGTTGCCGCTGACCCGCCACAATCGTTTCATGCAAACCGACCCCGAGCCGACCAGCGCGCAGCCGGAGGATCTGCCCTTTAACCGCATCGGCGGCGAGGCGGTGATCCGCGCCGTGGTCGACCGCTTTTACGACCTGATGGACCTCGAGCCCGACTACGCAGTGCTGCGAGGCGTACACGGCTCTGACTTGAGCCAGGCCCGCGACCGCCTGTTTTGGTTTTTGTGCGGCTGGATGGGCGGGCCGCAACATTACACCGAGCAGTTTGGTCATCCGCGTCTGCGCATGCGGCATATGCCGTTTTCGATTGGAGTGGCCGAGCGCGATCAATGGCTGGCGTGTATGGACCAGGCTATGCGCGAGATCGGGATTGATGATTTGCTGCGCCGCCAGCTCAATGGTTCTTTTTTCCAGACTGCCGACTGGATGCGCAACCGCGCCAATCCGCTGTGAAGACCGCCCTCTGATGGCCGCTGATGCCCCTGATCGCTGCCCGCGCTGGTTGCCCTAGGCAGCAGGGCCTGAACGCACCGGGGCCAACAGCACCACCAGCGCACCGGCTCCGCCCTCGGCCGGCCGAGCCTGCACGAAGGCAAGCACTTCATTTTTTTGCACCAGCCAGCGTTGCACCCGCGACTTGAGTACCGGCGTCTTACCGGGCGAGCCCAGTCCCTTGCCGTGTACCACCCGCACGCAGCGCAAGCCCTGCTTGTGCGATTGGCGGATGAAGTCAGCCAGCGCCTCGCGTGCCTGGTCCTGCCGCAGCCCGTGCAGATCAATCTGACCTTGCAGACGCCAGCCGCCCCGGCGCAGCTTGCGCACCACGTCGGGCCCCAGGCCTTCGCGTCGATAACTCAGTGCCTCATCGGTGTCGAGCAGCGTCTCGACGTCGAATTCATCCGACAGCGCCTCGCGCATCACCGCCTGCTCGTCGCGTTGTTGCTGCACCGGCACCGGGGGCGGACGGTTGGGTGCAACCGCCTTGGGTTGCCGATGCTTGTCGGGCAGCGGCCGCACCGGCCCTACGCCACGGGCAAACAAGTCTTGCTCGGCCTGCTGCTCTCGCTCAATTCGGGCACGCTCGGCCTGACGCGCGGCCTCGAGGGCAGCCTCTTTTTTGAGCTGTGCGCTGACAGCCTTGAGGTCGCGCAAGCTTTTCAGCGGGGCCTTGTCCATGCGGCACTGTACGACAGGACGAATCGGCGCCGCCGCTTGTGAGGCTTGCCGCACCAAGGAAGGCTGACTTCGGACGCTTGCGCTTTAGGGCAAGCCGTTTACATCAGGCCCTGCTCGGCCATGGAAAGTGCCTGCACGGGGGTGACTACGAAGTGGTCAAGCACGCGGACATCCACCAGGGCCAAGGCACTCTGCAGGGTTTGCGTCAGCGTGGCATCGGCTTGCGAGGGTTGAGCTGACCCGCTAGGGTGGTTGTGCGCCAAGACCACCGCAGCTGCGCCCAGGGACAGCGCCCGTGATACCACCTCGCGCGGGTAGACACTGGTCTGCGACAGCGTGCCGCGAAACATCTCTTCAAGCACGATCAGCCGATGCTGGCTATCGAGAAACAGCACCGCAAACACCTCATAGGGTCGATCGCCGATCTGGAGCTGCAGAAATTGCCGGACCGTCTGCGGGTTGTCGAAAAGGGGTCGCTCCCGCAAAGGTTCCGACAGCGCACGACGCGCCAGTTCCAGCACTGCAGCCAGTTCGGCCCGCTTCGCCGGCCCCAAGCCCTTGATGGCCCGTAGCTCGTCCAGGTTGGCTCGCAACAGGCCCGCCAAGCCGTCGAATCGATCAATCAGCTCTTGGGCCAAGGCAAGAACGTTCTTGCCCGGCAGGCCGCTGCGCAAAAGCAGCGCCAGCAATTCTGCATCTCCAAGCGCACTGGCTCCGCGGGCCAGCAACTTCTCACGCGGTCTGCAGTCGGCGGGCAGGGCTTTGAGGGTCACGCGTCGAGAATACTGCGCTTTCTGTCGCG
>JBILUT010000200.1:0-3974 GCA_044370875.1 Polaromonas sp.
TGACCTGGGCGGGCCCACGGCCAATATGTACCGCATCGGTTGCAAGTCGCCAGAGATCGAGGCTGCCTGTCGAAAGCCCAGCTGCGTCTACCCCGGGATTTGCTCGAACCTCAACACCGACCATTCCGCCTTGATTCGCATGTACCGTCGCGCACGCGGTCTCAAGGGGATCAAGAAGATTCTGATTGGCTCAGGCTTGCGCTACGACCTGGCGGTACAAAGCCCAGAATACGTGGAGGAGCTGGTCACCCACCATGTGGGCGGCTATCTGAAGATCGCCCCTGAGCACACCGAGGCGGGACCGCTGTCAAAAATGATGAAGCCGGGCATCGGCAGCTATGACAAGTTCAAGCAGATGTTCGAAAAGTTCTCGGCCAAGGCCGGCAAGAAGCAGTACCTGATTCCCTACTTCATTGCTGCCCACCCGGGCACCAGTGATGAAGACATGATGAACCTGGCCATTTGGCTTAAGAAGAACGGATTTCGGGCCGATCAGGTGCAGACCTTCTACCCCAGCCCGATGGCCGTTGCCACCGCGATGTACCACACGAACAAAAACCCGCTGCGCAAGGTCAGCCGCAGCAGCGAATCGGTGGACATCGTCCGCGGCGAAAGGCGTCGCCGCTTGCACAAGGCGTTCTTGCGCTACCACGACCCCAACAACTGGCCCATGCTGCGAGAGGCGCTCAAGGCCATGGGGCGGGCCGATCTGATTGGCAACGGCAAGCAACACCTGGTGCCGCGTTATCAGCCCTTGATCGATGGCAACTACCAAAGCGCACGCCGCAAGAATTCCACCGTGCCTCTTGCGGGGGCCAAGCCCAATTCGCCCGTGCGTGGCCGTGTGTTGACCCAACACACAGGCTTGCCGCCGCGGCATCTGGGTTCTGCGAATGCGCCGGCTCCAGCCCGACGCAACGCGGCGCTCAAGCCGGGTAAGCCTCGGCCCTGAGCCGGGTATCGCCGCACTGCGATGGGGCTTGTGCGCAGGCTGTTGGCTTGGCCTTCAGGCGGGCTTGAGAACCAGCAGAGGCAGGTCTTGCGTTCGGGCCAGGGCGTTTAATTGCCGGGCGGTCTTGCCGGCCAGGAAGACGGCGATGCCCTGGGCCACCTCGGGCTTGAACAGGTCACGCACCGGGTGGTCTATGCGTATGCCCGCCACCTCGCAGAGGCGCTGCGCGAAATGCGGCTCCAGCGCAGCCACCGCCACCCGTCCGTCCTTGCAAGGGTAGAGCTGGTAGCCCGCGTGGGCACCTCCGACCGGGCCATCGGGTGTGGTCATGCGCCATTGCCTGGGCAGGGCCAGCCAGGCGGCAGCTTCGGACAGGGCCACCTCGTGGCAACTGCCCCGGCCGCTGCTCTTGAGTTGCAAGATCGCTTTGAGCGCGGCTTCGCTGGCCATCAGTGCGCCGCCCATATCGGCAAACAGGCTGGGCGGCAGTTGCAGCCCCGGTACCAGGCCGACCTCGGCCTGATAGGTCAGGTCGTGACCCGGTACTTCGGCCAGCGGGGAGGGCGCGCCCACGATCTGTACCAAGCTGAGCCGGGGATGGCGTTTGTGAAGGCCGATCCAGTCCAGGCCCAGCTTGCGCAGCGCAGAAGGTCGAAACGAAGTCAGCAGTACGTCGCAGCGAGCCAACCGCCTGTGCAAGGCCGCTTGCCCGGCCGCCTGCTTGAGGTCCAGGGTAAGCTCTTTGATCCCCTCGTGCAGCCTGGCGTATCCCGGGGCGGTGTAACTTTTCATCGCATCGCCCGCAGGCGGATTGATCTTGGTGCACTGGGCGCCCATGTCGGCCAGCCGGCGCAGGGCGGCGGGCCCCGGCAAGTTCAGGGCCAGGCTGATGATGCGAACACCTCTTAGGGGCTTGGATGGTCGCTGCGCTTGCATGCTGGCCAATGTAACTCAGCGCCCGGCAGGTCTCTGACCAAAGTCCAAGGGCAGGCCCACATAGTTTTCGGCCACCGAACGTGCACCCGCTTCGGAGTGAACCAGATAGTCGAGTTCGGCCTCTTGCAGTTTTTGTCCGATCTCACCGTTGTCGGGCAGGCGGTGCATCAGGCTGGTGAACCACCACGAAAAACGCTCGGCGCGCCAAACCCGGCGCAGGCAGTGGTCTGAATAGTGCTCGACGCCGCTGAGGCTTTGTTCTTGGTAGAACTCGATCAAGGCTTGCGACAGGTACTTCACATCGCTGGCGGCCAGGTTGAGTCCCTTGGCGCCGGTGGGAGGCACGATATGGGCGGCATCGCCAGCGAGCATCAGCCGGCCCCAGCGCATCGGCTCGGTCACGAAGCTGCGCAGCGGCGCGATGCTCTTTTCAAGGCTGGGCCCGGTGTCAAGTTGCTCGCTGGCTTGGGGGTCCAGGCGTCGCCGCAGTTCATCCCAAAAGGCGTTATCAGACCATTGCTCGACCTTGTCGGTGAGAGGGACTTGCAGGTAGTAACGGCTGCGAGTGTGACTGCGCTGCGAGCACAGGGCGAAGCCGCGGGCGCTGTTCACATAGATCAGCTCATGGTGTACCGGCCGCGTGTCGGCCAGCATGCCCAGCCACCCGAAGGGATAGACCTTCTCATATTCGCACAACGCATGGCGTGGCACGCTGGCCCGGCACACGCCGTGATAGCCGTCGCAGCCGGCGATGAAGTCGCAGTGCAGCTCATGCGATTGGCCAGCCTGCTGCCAGGTGACGCGGGGATGCGCGCTGTCAAAGTCGTGGATGCTCACCTCGGTCGCCTGGTAGACCGTGGCCAAGCCGGCTGCCTGGCGGGCGTCCATCAGGTCACGGGTCACCTCGGTTTGGCCGTAGACCATGACCTGCTGGCCGCCCGTCAGACCCCGCAGATCAATGCGATGGCGCTCGCCCTTGAAGAGCAGGTCAAAGCCGCCATGCAGCAAACCTTCGCGGTGCATGCGTTGGCCCACCCCCGCCTCGTCCAGCAGGTCCATGGTGACCTGCTCGAGCACACCAGCCCGTATGCGGGCCAGCACGTACTCGGCACTTTGCCGCTCAATGATCACCGCGTCGATACCGGCGCGGTGCAACAACTGACCCAGCAGCAGGCCTGCCGGTCCGGCCCCGATGATGGCCACCTGGGTTCTGCGCGAAAGGGTTGGGTTGTTCACCTTAAGCTCCTGGTCTGTTGCGGCCTGCACCGCCCGGTGCGCTGGCTTGGCTTAGGGATGCGGCAGCAACAAGCGCTAGGGTAGGGCGTACAGCCGCAAGTGGCATGATGCCCGTGGGCAATTTCGTGCGATGATCAAAACCGATGTGCGATCATCGCGCAAAAACTGGACGCGTCCGCCTGTGTCTCAATCATCCTCCCTGACATCGATCGCCAAGGCCGACCTGATCGAGGGCATGGCCAAGGGGATGGCTGTTCTTGAAAGTTTCGACGTTCAGCGTCAGCGGCTTAACGCCACGCTGGCGGCCGAGAGGGCGGGCATCTCGCGCGCTTCGGCGCGCCGACATCTGCTCACGCTGGCCCACCTGGGCTATCTTGAGACCGATGGCCAATACTTCTGGCTGTCGGCCAAGGTCTTGCGTTTTTCGGGCAGCTTTCTGGCCACTTCTCGCTTGCCGCGTGCGGTGCAACCCGTGTTGGATCGGCTGGCGCTGCAGACCGGCGAATCCTTTTCGGTAGCGGTTCTTGATGGGCAAGAGGTCGTGATTGTCGGTCGCAGCAGTGCTGTGGTCACGCGGCCGCTGTCAGGGCAAGCCCGCGTGCATGTGCAGGCCTATGGCCTGCATCTGGGCGCGCGGCTGCCAGCCCATGCCACGTCCACGGGCCGGATGCTGCTGGCCTGTATGCCGCCGACGCAGTTCAGGCGCTGGCTGGCGCAGCTCAAGGCCTCGGGCGGGTTGACCCGACTAACGCCCCTGACTCTGACCGAGCCGGGGCCGCTGTCGCGCGCGGTGGCCCGCGCCCGAAGTGATGACCACTGCCGGGTTAGCCAGGAGCATGAGTTGGGCGTT
>JBILUT010000199.1:0-3974 GCA_044370875.1 Polaromonas sp.
GCGCAGCTTGTGGGCTGCGCCGGCATCGACGATGACCGCACCGCGCAGTTGCAGGTGATCGACCATCCACTGTTTGCGAGCTTGGTTCTTGGCCGTTTGTGCAACCAGCATGGTGCCGAGCAGCTCTCCGCTGCACAGGCGCACCAGCGCATCGGGCTCTCGGCCCCAGGCGATCACCGTCGAGGCGCCTGAACCCGCAGCACGTTTGGCTGCCCACACCTTGGTGATCATGCCGCCCTTGCCGATGTTCGAACCGGCGCCACCGGCCATGGTTTCCAGGGCAGGATCGCCAGCGACGGCCTCTTGCACAAGCCGCGCCTGAGGATCCTTGCGCGGATCGGCGGTGTACAGGCCTTTCTGGTCGGTCAGAATGATCAGCAGGTCGGCTTCGACCAGATTGGCCACCAGCGCTCCCAGCGTGTCGTTGTCGCCGAACTTGATCTCGTCGGTGACCACGGTGTCGTTTTCATTGATGACCGGCACCACCCCCAGTTGCAGCAGGCTCAGGAGCGTCGATCGTGCATTGAGATAGCGCTCGCGATCGGCCAGATCGGCATGGGTCAGCAGCACCTGGGCACTGCCCACACCCAGCTCGCGCAGCTTACTTTCGTAGACCTGCACCAGACCCATCTGGCCCACCGCTGCTGCGGCTTGCAGTTCGTGGATGGCACTGGGCCGCGTGGTCCAGCCCAGGCGCTTCATGCCCTCTGCAATGGCACCGCTGCTGACCATGATGAGCTCACGCCCTTCCCGCGACAGCCGCGCCAGCTGCTCACACCACTGGCCGATGGCCTTTGTGTCGAGCCCGCGGCCTTCGTCGGTCACCAGGCTGGAGCCAACCTTGACCACAATGCGTCGGGCCTGGCTCAGTACGGAGCTTGCGTGCGAGAGTTCCATGTTGACAGAGACGGGCTTGAGATCACGGGTTCCGGTTTCAGGCCTGGGGGTCAGCCGCAAAGCGCGGATCGGGGGCCTGCTGCGGCTGCTCTGCCTTGCGCAGGTCTTCAATGAAGTGGTAGGCCGCACGCATCAAAGGCTCGCAGCCTTCGCGCGTGAGCGCTGATATCTCGAAAACCGGCCCCTTGAAGCGGTAGCGCTTGAGGAAGTCCTTGACCACTTCCTTGCGCTGCTCGGTCGGCACCATATCGAGCTTGTTGAGTACCAGCCAGCGTGGTTTGCTGTAGAGACTTTCATCATATTTACGCAGTTCTTCGACGATCGCCTTGGCCTGCGCGACGGGATCGACGCCTTCGTCAAAGGGGGCCAGGTCCACCACATGCAACAGCAGGCGGGTGCGCTGAAGATGGCGGAGAAACAGATGCCCCAGGCCCGCGCCTTCCGCCGCGCCTTCGATCAGCCCGGGCAGGTCGGCGATGACCAAACTTTGCTCGGGCCCAAGACGAACCACGCCCAGATTGGGATGCAACGTCGTGAAGGGATAGTCGGCAATGCGCGGCCGCGCATTAGAAACGGCGGCAATCAGGGTCGACTTGCCCGCATTGGGCATACCCAGCAGACCCACATCGGCCAGGACCTTGAGTTCGAGCTTGAGGCTCTTGCGTTCGCCGGGCCAGCCTGGCGTCTTGGTGCGGGGGGCGCGGTTGGTTGAGCTCTTAAAGCGCAGATTGCCAAAGCCGCCATCGCCGCCCTTGGCAATCATCACTTGCTCACCGGGCTTGAGCAGTTCGCACAGGACCTCGCCGGTTTCGGCATCGCTGAGGATGGTGCCGACCGGCATCTTGAGAATGATGTCTTCGCCCTTCGCACCGAACATGTCAGAGCCCTTGCCGTGCTCGCCGTTGCGGGCTTCATGTCGGCGCGAGAAGCGGTAGTCGACCAGGGTGTTGAGGTTGGGGTCGGCCAGCGCATACACATGCCCGCCCCGGCCTCCATCCCCGCCGTTGGGGCCGCCGAATTCTTTGTATTTTTCGTGCCGGAATGAGACGCAGCCACTACCGCCATCGCCGGCGGCGATGTCGATGAAGGCTTCATCTACAAATTTCATGGAGGTGTCCAGGGGGCGGTGTGCGGGTCAGTGTACTCAGGGCCGATCGCCCAAGAAAAAGCCCCGACAGGCGGGGCTTTGTTTGAACCGCCGCGCGAAAGCCGGATCAGGCCGGCGTCACGCTGACGGTGTGCTTGCTCAGCTCGCCCTTGACCGCGAACTGAACCTGGCCATCAACCAGAGCAAACAGGGTGTGATCCTTGCCCACACCCACATTGGAGCCAGGGTGGAACTTGGTGCCACGCTGACGCACGATAACGCTGCCGGCGCTGACGGTTTGGCCCCCGAAGGCCTTCACACCGAGCATCTTGGGCTTGGAATCACGCCCGTTGCGCGTAGAGCCGCCGCCTTTTTTCTGTGCCATGTTGGGACTCCTTGAGGATCAGCCGGCGATCTGGCCGATCTGCAATTCGGTGTAATTTTGACGATGACCTTGGCGCTTCTGGTAGTGCTTGCGACGGCGCAGCTTGAAAATGCGCACTTTCTCGTGCCGACCATGAGCCACCACGGTGGCTTTGACGGTTGCGCCGGATACCAGGGGTGTGCCGACCTTGATCTGGCTGCCGTCTCCGACAGCCAGTACCTGGTCGATCACAATTTCCTGGCCCACGTCCGCAGCAATCTGTTCTACTTTAATTTTTTCGCCGGCAGCAACCTTGTATTGCTTGCCACCGGTTTTTATGACCGCGTACATAAAAGACCTCTTTGAAGGAAAGGCTCTGCCAGCCCCACTGCCGGCAGAAAAGCTTTCCATTATAGCGGGCATTGGCCAGCTGTCGAGCAGGCTTGGCCCGGCCCTCAATCCTGGGTAAGTTGCTGCGGTCACGGCCCCTGCCCTGAGTGGGCAAGGGGTCTGCAGAGGGGCGCTGCGGCGGGCCCGCCCTGGAGCGCGGCTCCCTATAATCCAGCGATTTTTGTAAGGAACTTCCACTTTGTCGCTCATTGCTGCCAGCTCTGCCGCCGCCTTGGGGCTGGTTGCCGATGACATGAAGGCCATGGATGCGGTCATTGAACGGCGTCTGGCCTCCGAGGTGCCTCTAGTTGGCCAAGTGGCCCGCTACATCGTGGCGGCCGGTGGCAAGCGGCTGCGGCCGGCCTTGCTGCTGCTCACGTGTGGCGCCCTGGACTGCCGTGACGAGCAGCGCCTGAATCTGGCCGCCGTGGTGGAGTTCATTCACACTGCCACCTTGCTGCACGACGATGTGGTCGACGACTCGACCCTGCGTCGCGGTCGTGCCACTGCCAACGAGGCGTTTGGCAACCCGGCCAGCGTGCTGGTGGGTGACTTCCTTTACTCGCGCGCCTTCCAGATGATGGTGCTGACCCAGAACATGCGGGTGATGGAAATTCTGTCAGAGGCCACCAATGTGATCGCCGAGGGCGAAGTGCATCAGCTGATGAATACTCACGATGCTTCGCTGAGCGAGGCGGTTTACCTCGATGTCATCCGCTCAAAGACGGCCAAGCTGTTTGAGGCCAGCGCCCGTCTGGCTGCCGTTCTGGCCGGCGCAGACGCGGCCACCGAACAGGCCTGTGCTGTCTATGGCCAGGCCTTGGGCACAGCCTTTCAGGTGATCGATGACGCCCTCGACTACGACGGAGATGTAGCGGAGATGGGTAAGAACCTGGGCGATGATCTGCGCGAGGGCAAGGCCACGCTACCCCTCATCATTGCCATGGAGCGTTCTGATGATGTCGACCGCACGCTGATCGCAAGTGCGATTGAAGGCGGTAGGGTCGATCAGATGCCGCGCATATTGCAGATCGTGCGGCAGAGTGCGGCGCTTGAGGCCACGCGAGAGCGTGCCGCGCTAGAGGCCGACCGGGCCATCGCTGCGATCTCTAGGCTGCCGGACAACGTCTACCGGCAGGCGCTCATCGACCTGGCTGCGCAATTGCAGCACCGCCGGGCCTGAGGAGCGCGCTGCGGTGGGAGCGGGTGACCGTCGGGCTGCAGCCGCTTTGAGAC
>JBILUT010000008.1:0-14037 GCA_044370875.1 Polaromonas sp.
CAGGTTGGCGCGGCAGTGCTCGCGCACCTGCTCCTCAGTGAGGGCGGGGTCTTTCTTGACGATCACCAGCTTGACGGCTTCGCCCTGCTTGTCGTCAGGCACGCCCACGCAGGCCACTTCAAGCACGCCACCGAGCTTGCCCACCACATCTTCAATTTCATTGGGGTAGACGTTAAAGCCGCTGACCAGAATCATGTCCTTCTTGCGATCAACAATCTTGAAGAAGCCGTGTTCGTCGACGATGCCGATGTCTCCCGATCGGAAATAGCCGTCGGGGGTCATCACTTTGGCGGTTTCATCGGGGCGCTGCCAGTAGCCGGCCATCACCTGAGGACCCTTGATGGCAATTTCACCGGGCTGACCGGCGGGGACTTCCTGGCCTTCGTCGTCGAGCAGCTTGAACCAGGTGCTGGGTATGGGCACACCGATGGTGCCGCTAAAGCTCTTGCTGGTTACCGGGTTGCAGCTGGCCGACGGTGAGGTTTCCGAAAGCCCGTAGCCCTCGCAGATCGGGCAGCCGGTTTTCTGCAGCCAAAGTTCGGCCACCGCGCTTTGCACGGCCATGCCCCCGCCCAGCGAGACCTTCAGGTGCGACCAGTCCACCTTGCCGAAATCCGGGTGGTTGGCCAGCCCGTTGAACAGGGTGCTGACCGCCGGGAACATGTGGATGCGGTGCTTGGCCAGCTCTTTGAGAACCGCCGGAAAATCGCGCGGATTGGGAATGAGAATGTTCTTCGCTCCCGATCGCATGCCCAGCATCATGTTCACCGTAAAGGCGAAGATGTGATAGAGCGGCAGGGCGCACACATAAGTGGGTTGCTCATCGGCGGGGATGTTCGCCATGGCCGGCGTATTCCAGGCTTCGGACTGCAGCAGGTTGGCGATGATGTTTCGGTGCAGGAGCACCGCGCCCTTGGACACGCCGGTGGTTCCGCCGGTGTACTGCAGCACCGCCACATCGTCGGGTCCGAGCGCCGGGGTTTGCATCGGCGCGCGCGCACCCATGGCGATGGCTTCGTTGAAAGGCACCGCCTGCGGCAGGCTAAAGGCCGGCACCATCTTCTTGACCTTGCGCACCACGTAATTGACCAGCGCGCCCTTGAGAAAGCCCAGCCGGTCGCCCATGGCCGCCAGCACCACATGCTGGACGGGGGTGTTGGCAATGCAAGCCTGAAGCGTGGCCCCGAAGTTTTCAAGAATGACGATAGCCTTGGCGCCCGAGTCCTTGAGCTGGTGCTCAAGTTCGCGTGCGGTGTAGAGCGGGTTGACATTGACCACCACATAGCCGGCGCGCAGGATGGCTGCCACGGCCACCGGGTATTGCGGCACGTTGGGCATCATGATGGCCACCCGGTCGCCCTTGGCCAAGCCCAGGCTTTGCAGGTAGGCCGCCAGGGCCCGCGATACGCTGTCGACGTAGCCGAAACGAAATTCCTTGCCGAGGAAGCTGTAGGCCACCTTCTCGCCGTGCTTCTGAAAGCCCTCTTCAAGCAGGGCCACCAGAGAGCGGTATTGAGACGGGTCAATGTCGGTGGGTACGCCGGGCGGGTAGGCCTGTAGCCAGGGGCGGGCCGTGGGGGATGCGGTCATGCGGGAAGTCTCCAGGTTGTTCTTCGAAGAGACCACCCCCGGTTGAGCCGGACTGGCGCCCGGCCTGCCCACCGGGAGCGGCACAGTTCGTGATTATTCGATGGCTTTGCCGATATCTTCAATCACTTTTTTCGCATCGCCAAAAACCATCATGGTTTTATCCATATAGAACAATTCGTTGTCCAGCCCGGCATAGCCGGCCGCCATGGATCGCTTGTTCACAATGACGGTCTTGGCCTTGTAGGCCTCCAGGATCGGCATGCCGTAGATGGGGCTGCCCTTTACATGGGCGGCGGGGTTGACCACATCGTTGGCGCCGAGGATGATGGCCACGTCGGCCTGGCTGAATTCAGCGTTGATGTCTTCCATCTCAAAGACCTGGTCGTAAGGCACCTCTGCCTCGGCCAGCAGCACGTTCATATGGCCGGGCATGCGGCCAGCCACCGGATGGATGGCGTACTTGACCGACACGCCCTTCTCGGTGAGCTTCTGCGCCAGTTCCTTGACGGCATGCTGCGCCCGCGCTACCGCCAACCCGTAGCCGGGCACGATGATCACGCTTTCGGCATTGCTCATGATGAAGGCTGCGTCGTCGGCCGAGCCGCTCTTGGCATTGCGCTGCACACCGCCACCCTGGGCAGCGCTGCCGCCATCACCGCCAAAGCCGCCCAGGATCACGTTGAAGAACGAGCGGTTCATGGCCTTGCACATGATGTAGCTGAGGATGGCACCGGAAGAGCCCACCAGCGAGCCGGCCACGATCAGCATGCTGTTGTTGAGCGAAAAACCGATGCCGGCCGCGGCCCAGCCTGAATAGCTGTTGAGCATGGACACCACCACCGGCATGTCGGCACCGCCGATCGGAATGATGATCAGCACGCCCAACACAAACGACAGCGCCAGCAGCAGCAGGAAGGCGTTCCAGTTGCCGGTGAACATGAAGAACACGCCCAGGCCCAGGGTGGCCAGACCGAGCACCAGGTTGAGGGTGTGCTGGCCCGAGAACACCACGGGCGCGCCTTGGAACAGGCGGAACTTGTACTTGCCCGATAGCTTGCCGAAGGCAATCACCGACCCGCTGAAGGTGATCGCGCCGATGGCCGCGCCCAGGAACAGCTCGAGCCGGTTGCCATAGGGAATCTCGGCGGTACCGCCGCCCTTGGCCACAATGCCAAAGGCCGCCGGCTCCACCACCGCGGCCACCGCGATGAATACCGCAGCCAGTCCGATCATGCTGTGCATGAAGGCCACCAGTTCGGGCATCTTGGTCATTTCCACGCGCTGGGCCATCAAGGTGCCGGCGGCCCCGCCAATGACCAGCCCCAGCAGCACATAGCCCAGGCCGGTGGCCGTGCCCGACAGTTGGACGATCAGCGCACCGGTGGTGAGCACGGCAATGGCCATGCCCACCATGCCAAAGATGTTGCCGCGGATCGAAGTGGTGGGGTGCGACAGGCCCTTCAAGGCCTGGATGAAGCAGACGCTGGCTACCAGATACAGCAGCGTGACGAGGTTCATGCTCATTTGGGCTCTCCTGCGGCCTTCTTGTCCTTCTTCTTGAACATCTCCAGCATGCGTCGTGTGACCAGAAAGCCGCCGAACACATTGACGGCGGCCAGCGCGACGGCGAGCACGCCCATGGTCTGGCCCAGCGCCGTTTCGGTCATGGCGGCCGCCAGCATGGCACCGACGATGACGATGGCCGAGACCGCGTTGGTGACCGCCATCAGGGGCGTGTGCAGGGCCGGCGTGACGGTCCACACCACGTGGTAGCCCACATAGATGGCCAGCACGAAGATGATGAGGTTGGTGATGGTGGGGTTGATGAGTTCCATGGCGGGGGACCTTTTCAAAGCATGGGCAATCAGGCGCGCAGCACCTGACCACTTTGGGTCATCAGGCAGGCGGCAACGATATCGTCCTGCATATCGATGTGGAGCGCGCCTTCCTTGTTCACGATGAGTTTCATGAAGTCCAGCAGGTTGCGTGCGTACAGGGCGCTGGCATCGGCCGCTACCAGCGCGGGCACATTGGTTTCGCCCACCAGCACCACGCCGTGCTTGGTGACGGTGCGACCGGCCTCGGTCAGCGGGCAGTTGCCGCCTTGCGGAGCCGCCAGGTCGACGATCACGCTGCCCGGCTTCATGGACTTGACCATCTCCTCGCTCACCAGCACCGGCGCGGGCCGCCCCGGTATCAGCGCGGTGGTGATCACCACATCGGCCTGCGCTACCCGCTTGGCCACCTCGAGCTTCTGGCGCTCGAGCCAGCTCGGCGGCATCGGCCGGGCGTAGCCGCCTACGCCTTCAGCCGCCTCTTTCTCTTCCTGGGTTTCGTAGGGCACATCAATGAACTTGCCGCCCAGCGATTCGACTTGTTCCTTGACGCTGGGGCGCACGTCCGAGGCCTCGATCACCGCGCCCAGGCGCTTGGCGGTGGCGATGGCCTGCAGCCCTGCCACGCCTACGCCCAGAATCACCACGCGCGCCGCCTTGACCGTGCCGGCAGCGGTCATCAGCATCGGGAAAAAACGCTGGTAGCGCTCGGCGGCCATCATCACCGCCTTGTAGCCGGCAATATTGGCCTGCGACGACAGCACGTCCATGCTCTGCGCCCGGCTGGTGCGGGGCGCCGCCTCCAGGGCAAAGCCCGTCACCCCGGCGCCAGCCAGGCGCTCTAGCCCCTGGCGGTCGAAAGGGTTGAGCATGCCGATGAGCACACCGCCGCTCTTGAGCAGGGGGACCTCAGCATCCTGCGGGCATCGCACCTTGAGCACGATGTCGCAGGCGTAAGCGCCGGCCGCATCGGTGATTTGAGCGCCCAAGGCCGCGTAGGCTTCGTCCGGTGCGCTGGCGGCCACACCGGCGCCAGACTGTATGCGCACCGTATGGCCCTGGGCCATGAACTTCTTGGCGGTCTCGGGGGTCACCGCGACGCGCGTTTCGCCCGCAACGATCTCTGCGGGAACGCCTATCAGCATGGGGCTCTCCTGGTTGGGTTTGAGGCCGTCGGCAAACCGGCTGGTCTGAACGGTCGTTTTGGGGATCCGGACAGACCCGCCAAAACCCTCTATTGTCTCTCGGACGAGATATCCGAGCCGCTGGGTCGCCTGAACCGGGTTTTAGCGGGCGGTAGGCATCACGAATTCAGCCCCCTTGGGCGTGCTTTCGGGCCAGCGCTGCATGATGGATTTTTGCTTGGTATAGAAGCGCACGCCCTCTTCGCCGTAGGCATGCATGTCGCCAAAAAGACTGCGCTTCCAGCCGCCAAAGCCATGCCAGGCCATGGGCACGGGAATCGGTACGTTGATGCCGACCATGCCCACCTGAATGCGGCGAGAAAATTCACGGGCCACGTTGCCGTCACGGGTGAAGCAGCTCACGCCGTTGCCAAATTCATGGTCGTTGATGATCTGCACCGCCGTGGCAAAGTCGGGCACCCGCACGCAAGAGAGCACCGGACCGAAGATTTCCTCGCGGTAGATCTTCATGTCGGCCTTGACATGGTCGAACAGCGTACCGCCGAGCCAGAAGCCCTGGTCGCAGCCGGCGCCAGCCTGCGCGCCGTTGAACTGCCGGCCGTCGACCAGCAGCTTGGCGCCTTCGGCCACGCCCGCATCGATGTAGCCACGGATGCGCTGGCGTGCCGCGTCGGTGACGATGGGGCCCATCTCGGCTGCGAGGTTTTCACCGTCGAGCACCTTGAGCGCCCGCGTGCGTTCAATCAGCTTGGGCATGATCTTGTCGGCCACATCACCCACCAGCACCGCCACGGAAATGGCCATGCAGCGCTCGCCGGCCGAGCCGTAGGCGCTGCCGATCAGGGCGTCGACCGCCTGATCCAGGTCGGCATCGGGCATCACCACCATGTGGTTCTTGGCGCCGCCCAAGGCCTGCACCCGCTTGCCGTGGTGGGCGCCGGTCTCGTAGATGTAGTTGGCGATCGGCGTGGAGCCGACAAAGCTGATGGCCTGCACATCGGGGTGCACCAGCAGCGCATCGACCGACTCTTTGTCGCCCTGCACCACATTGAACACGCCATCGGGCAGGCCCGCCTGCTTGAGCAGATCGGCCATGAACAGGCTCGGGCTGGGGTCCAGCGGACTGGGCTTGAGCACAAAGGTATTGCCGGCAGCGATGGCTACCGGGAACATCCACAGGGGCACCATCACCGGAAAGTTAAAGGGCGTGATGCCGGCCACCACGCCCAGCGGCTGGCGCATCGTCCAGTTGTCGATGCCGGTCGACACCTGCTCGGTGTAGTCACCCTTGAGCAGCTGGGGGATGCCGCAGGCAAATTCAACAATCTCAATGCCGCGGGTGACCTCGCCTTGCGCGTCGGTAAACACCTTGCCGTGTTCGGCGGTGATCAGGTGCGCCAGCGTATCGCGATGCTGGTTGAGCAGCTCGAGAAACTTGAACATCACCCGGGCGCGGCGCAACGGGGGCGTTTCGGCCCAGGCCGCAAAAGCACCCTTGGCGGCAGCAACTGCGGCTTGCACTTCGGTGGTGCCGGCCAGCCGCACCTGTCCGGTCACCGCGCCAGTGGCTGGATTGGTCACCTTTTGGGCGCGTTCAGATGTACCAGCCGTGCGCTGGCCAGCAATGTAGTGGTCGATGTGCGGGATGCTCATGAGGTCTCCGGTTGGGGGGCTGGCCGGGCCAGGTTGGTTGTGGGGCTGACCCATCGACGCCCGAAAGGCGTGAAGGACATCGCCCGTCAGTCTAGGCAGACGACCTCGCGCTTGCAACAAGCCATCCTTGAATAAATTGTTCAATATAGTGAACAATAAAACGATGGATGAGCAAAAAATCAGTGCCTTGTGGGGCCATCTGCACTGGCTGGGCACCTTGGCCCAGCAGGGCAGCTTTACCGCGGCGGCCGCTCGGCTGGGCGTGAGCAAGGCCGCCATGAGCCAGCGCATTGCAGAGCTCGAGCGTGCGGCGCGCGTGCCGTTGGTGCAGCGCACCACCCGCAGTGTGCGCCTGACGGAAGCGGGGCAGCGCCTGGTGGATGACACTCGAGCCGCTTTCGAGCAGATCGAGAGCAGCTTCGCCCGCGTTCGCGACCGTGCCGAGCAGCCCAGCGGCCTGATCCGATTGACAGCCCCCGTGGCCCTGGCTCGCCAGCAACTGGTGCCCTTGCTGGCACAGTTTCTGCGCGAGCACCCCGAGGTGCGGATCGAGCTGGATCTGTCAGACCGGATCAGCACCCTGGCCAGCGAAGGTTTTGACCTGGCCATCCGTCACACCGAACGCGCTCCCGACACCCATGTGGCCTGGCCGCTGTGTCGCACCCAGTCGGTGTTGGTGGCCACGCGCAGCTATTTGCGCCGCGAGGGCTTGCCGCGCAAGCCTGCCGACTTGCAGGCGCACAACTGCCTGCACTACCCGCGTTCGCAGGAGAGCCCGGCCTGGACCTTCGAGCGACACGCCGCCAGCCAGGGCGGCCAGCGGGTGACCGTGCCGGTTAGCGGTCAGTTTGCGGCCAACAACAGCGAAGCGCTGCGCGAAGCCGCCCTGACCGGCATCGGCATTGCGCTCATGCCCGACTTCAGCGCACAGACTGCCCTGCAGCAGGGCAAGCTGGTGCGCGTGCTGCCTGCCTGGAAGCCGGTGGGCGCTTTTGCTGAAACCATCTATGCCATTCGGCCCTACACCCCGCATGTGCCCCGTGCCGTCGCTGCGCTGGTCCAGGCCCTGCGGCAGGGGCTGGCCAAGGGGTTTGGGGGATGAAGGGCAGCCGATCTTTCTGCTGGTTTTCGCCACCCTTGGGCTAAGCTCAGCGCCTAACCACCTCTGCCCCGCCTATGAACACGCCCACACCGAGTCAATGGCGCTTGCTCGGTCAACGCCGCTTTGCCCCCTTCTTCTGGACCCAGTTCGCCGGCGCTGCCAACGACAACCTCTTCAAGTTTTCGTTCACGGTCCTGGTGACCTACCAGCTGCAGGTGAGCTGGCTGCCGCCGGCGCTGGCCGGCTTGGTGATTGGCGCGCTGTTCATTCTGCCCTTCGTGCTGTTTTCAGCCACATCGGGGCAACTTTGCGACCGGCTTGAGAAGACCCGTGTCATCCGCGCTGTGAAAAACCTCGAGATCGTCATCATGGCGGTGGCGGCGCTGGCTTTTGTCATAGATGCACCCGATGTGCAGGCGGTGATTCTGTTGGCCTGCACTTTTCTGATGGGACTGCACTCCACGCTGTTCGGCCCGGTCAAGTACGCTTTGTTGCCGCAGGTGCTGGCCCAGCATGAGCTGGTCGGCGGCAATGCCTGGGTGGAGTCGGGCACCTTTGTGGCGATCTTGTTGGGCAACCTGGCTGGAGGTCTGTTGATCGGACTGCCTGAAATCGGGCCGCAGGCGGTGGCCATGGCTTGTCTGCTGCTGGCTGCTCTGGGACGTTTGAGTGCGGGCCGTATCGAGCCGCTGCCTGCTACCGATCCGCAGCTGCGCATCAATTGGAACCCGTGGACGGAAACTCGAGCCAACTTACGCTTGGCCCGCGAGGATGCCGTGAGCTGGAACATGCTGCTGGGCATCAGCTGGCTGTGGTTGTTCGGTGCGGTGTTCCTCAGCCAGTTTCCGGTGTTGGCCAAAGAGGTGCTGCGGGGCAACGAACAGGTCGCCTCGCTGCTGCTGGTGGTGTTTTCGATCGGTATTGGTGTGGGTTCGCTGCTGTGCGAGCGCCTGAGTCGAGGCACCGTGGAAATCGGCTTGGTGCCGCTGGGCGCGCTAGGCATGAGCGTCTTTACCCTGGACTTCTGGCTCGCCACGCGCAGCCTGCCGGCGGCTGAGTTGATGAACCTGAGCGCCTTTCTGGTCCAGCCCGCGCACTGGCGCGTCTTGATGGACCTGGGCCTGCTGAGCCTGAGCGCCGGCCTCTTTAGTGTGCCGATGTACGCCTTGATCCAGGTGCGCAGCCGCGCCAGCCATCGCTCGCGCATCATCGCGGCCAATAATATTCTCAACGCCCTCTACATGGTAGCCAGCGCGCTGATCTGCGCCGCCCTACTGATGGCCGGCGTGTCCTTGCAGGGCTTGTTTCTGTTGCTGGGGCTGGCCAACCTGCTGATGCTGGGGTGGTTGCTGCTGCGAGTGCCCGAGTTGTTGCACAGGGCCCAGGCGGTGGTGCGAGGTCGCCCCTAGGCGGGGTGTAGCGCAATGATGCGGACCTCTTGAATCTGCGCGTCTCTTAAACTTCTGCAGGTCCAGTCCTCCTTCGTGAGCGGCGACTGCCGCTGACCGCGTTCATGTTTCTCTCTGAGTCCCAATCCCGACCCCCTTCGGTATCTTGGCCCCGCTTGCTGGGCGATGTGGGTGGTACCCATGCACGATTTGGCTGGCAGCGCCAGGCCGGTGCCGAGATTGAGCAGATCCGGGTGCTGCCGGTGTCCGACTACCCCGACCTGCGCGCTGCGGTGGAGAGTTACCTGGAACTGACGCAATTGGGCCGGCCAGCATGTGGCGCTCTGGGCATGGCCAATCCAGTCGCTGGGGATCTGGTGGCCATGACCAACCACCATTGGCGCTTTTCCATTGGAGACATGCGCGCCCAACTGGGCTTGCATCGTTTGCTGGTGCTCAATGATTTCACCGCCCTGGCCTTGGCGCTTCCTCACCTGCAGGCGTCGGTCAAAGTGCCGGTGGGCGCCGCACCGCAGCCCGCCGAGCGGGCCACCATCGGTCTGATCGGGCCGGGCACCGGACTGGGTGTCTCGGGCCTGCTGCCGGTTCCCGGGACCGAGCGTTGGGTGCCCATCGTGGGCGAGGGCGGTCATGTCAGCCTGAGCGCAAGCACGCCGGAGGAGTTCGCCGTCGTCGAGCAATTGCGCTTGCGTTACGGTCATGCATCGGCCGAGCGCGCTCTGTCGGGTGCAGGCCTGGTGGACCTCTACCACGCGCTGTCTCGGGTGCGCGGCTTGCCCAGTGCCGAGATCACGGCGCCGGCGCAGGTCATGGAGCAGGCTTTGCGTGACAGCCCTTCTCTGGCCAGCGAAGTGCTGGATTTGTTTTGCGGTTTTCTGGGTTCTGTGGCGGGTGATCTGGCCCTGACGCTGGGAGCACAGGGCGGAATTTACATAGGGGGCGGTATCGTGCCGCGCATGAAGGATCGTTTCATGCAATCGAGTTTTCGTGCGCGTTTTGAAGCCAAAGGCCGATTCAGGTTGTATTTGCAGGGCATCCCGGTCTGGCTGATCGATGCCCCGGTGTCTCCGGCTCTGCTGGGCGCCTCGCTCGCCCTCTCGCTCTACGATCAACCTGAAGGCCATGCGGCCTGAGGTCTGACCCCGGAGGGCGATGCCCGAACCCGATTGCTGAATCGGAAGTCGCCAGCGTTTGCGTCTCAGCGGCTTGAGGCCCGCAGCGATGCGGGCCACCTCAGAAGGAGATCACTTCGGTCACCGGGTCGTCGTGGCGGGCGGTCAGGCCTGGCCGGGGTGTGGCGAGTTCCAGGCGCGCGCCCTGCCTCACCAGGATAGGCAGCTGTGACAGGGGCGCCTCCAGACGATGCGTCATGCCCGATTCGTAGGCGGTCCGGGTGTAGAAGTCCAGCCACTTCAAGCCATGGGGCAGTTTAGGCAGATAGATCGAGCGATGGCGGGCGCCTTCTTCCACCACCGGAGCCACCAGCAGATCCTGGCCCAGCATGAAGTCGTCGCAATCTTCGAAGCATGATTCATCATCCGGAAAGTTAAAGAAGGTTGGGCGGATGATCGGCACATGCTCTTGGCAAGAGGCTTGTACGCAGGCCCACAGATACGGCATCAGGCGGTAGCGCAGTTCGATGGCCGCAGTGACCTCGGCGGCAACTTCTGGGTGCATCCAGGGCAGGTTGCTGGCATTGTTGGCCTTCCAGGAATTCATCACCATGCGCGGATTGAGCGCACAGGCCTGCACCCACCTGAGGAATAGTTCCGGGCCAGGCAGCGGCCCAAAAAATCCGCCGACGTCGTGCCCCACATTGAACAAGCCCGACAGACTCATTTGAAGCCCGGTTCGGATGTTCCATTTGAGCGTATCCCAACTGGTGGTGTTGTCGCCCGACCAGGTCTGGGCGTAGCGCTGGATGCCCGGCGGACCGGCACGTGTGACGGTGAACGGCGGGTCGGCCTGACCCGGCGCAGCCCCGTAGGCTTTTTGCGCCTCGAAGGTGGCGCGGGTCATCAGCAGGGCGTGCAAGGGCCGGCTGCGATGAATCGGCATGGCCTGGCCCCAGCCGGCGCTGTAGGCGTCTTCGGCCGCAATGGCGTACTCGTTGTTGTCGTTCCACCCCACCTCGATGCCCATGTCAAGGATCTGGACCCGCAGTTGTTCCTGCCACCAGGCCACAGCCTGGGGCTTGGTGAAGTCCAGGTGTGAGCCCTGTCCATCCCAGTAGGGCTCGACTACCGGGGCCGATGTCTCGCCATGTTCAATGAAGGCGTGCTCGGCGGCCAGGCGAGCGTAGGCCGGGTGGTCGTCCAGCAGGCAGGGCTTGAGATTGGCCACCAGTTTCATGCCAGCGGCGTGAAACTTGGCATTGATGCCGCGTGGGTCTGGGAACTTGTCGCGGTTCCAGGTGAACACATACCGTTGCTTGCCCCGGCTGGAGTAGCCCGAGCCGTAGTGAAAGGACGAAATCGGCACCCGTCGGCGCTGACATTCGTCGATGAACGCGGACAGCTTTTCCTGGGCGTCGGGGTCGTCAGCCAAGCCCATCGCGGTTTGCGCAAAGCCCAGCGTCCAGCGTGGGGGCAGGTGGGTTCCGCCGATCAGTCGCACAAACTGTGACACCACCTCAGCAGGGGTAGAGCCGAGCATCAGGTAGTAGTCCAGGTCGCCATCGTCAATGTCGACACTGCGAAACAGGCCGTGGTAGTTGTCGTGTTCGCAGCCCAGGTCAAAGACGCAGGTGGACAGCGTGTCGTAATAGGTGCCGACCCACAGACCGCCCGCAGTTCGGGTCATGATGAAGGGCCAGTGCTTGTAGAGTGGATCCCCGCTGCGGGGGTCGTACCCGATCGAGTCCTGACCCATGCATCGCAATCTCCGGCCATGCAGATTCAGCGGCCCGGTCTTGTCGCCCAGGCCGTAGAAACGCTCCTGGGGGTCCCTGACCACGCTGTGGCGCACCAGGCCGGTTCGACGCTCTCGCAGGTAGGCGCTGGTCACCCGGTCTTCCAGGACGGTCTGGCCGGTGAGCGTATCAGACCATCTCACTCGCACCGCCGAGCCCGGCCCGCCCTGCATGTGCGCGGTCAGCCGCCCGGCGCTCAAGGTCTGGGCATCTAGCGCAGTCACGAGCGGCCGTGAAAACCCGTCGACGCTCTCGCGTGGACGGCCGCCCCAGGGCACATCGGTTCCTGGTTGCGGGGCGATGGCCCAGGTGCGCGCTTGCCTGAATCCGTCGGCCGGCAGCCAGGTCAGGCGAGCCAGGGTTGGTGAAAGAAAGACCAGTTGCAGCGACCCTCCGTCGGCAAGTCGGGCCTGGGCATCACTGTGGCTGCTGGGCTTTAATTGCCAGCCTTCTGTGGTGACCGGGGTCATGCGCTACCCGGCTCGATGCGATCGCCCTGGGTATCGAAGGCATGTACGTGCCGTGGGTCGACGCGCAGGTGGACCAGCTCTGCGTGGGCGAGGTGCGACTCGGCGGCGGCCAGCAGCTCGATCTTTGTGCCATCGGCCAGCTGGCCGCGGATCAGATGCTGCGATCCAAGGTATTCGGTGTTTTCAAGTCGCACGGCGAGCCCTTCGTCGGCCGCGCAGGGCAGCCAGTGTTCGGGACGCACTCCGACAAGCGCTGCGCCGGGGGGCAGCGTGCCGATCAGCGCTGCATCGCCCTGTACGGCGGACAGCGGCAGGAAATTCATCCGGGGGCTGCCGATAAAGCCGGCCACAAAGGTGTTGCACGGCCTTTGATACAGCTCTTGCGGCGAGCCGACCTGCTCGACGCGGCCGGCTCTGAGAACCACAATTTTGTCGGCCATGGTCATGGCCTCAACCTGATCGTGCGTCACATAAATCATGGTGGCGCTGAGCCGTCGGTGCAGATCACGCAGCTCGGCTCTCATGGAGACGCGCAACTCAGCGTCCAAGTTGGACAGCGGCTCGTCGAACAGAAACAGCTTGGGGTCGCGAACGATGGCGCGTCCGATGGCCACCCGCTGGCGTTGTCCACCCGAGAGCTGCGTGGGCCGCCTTGCGAGCAGATCCTGCAGCCGCAGCATGATCGCGGCCTCATGCACCCGACGGTCAATTTCTGCGCGCGGTACCTTGGCGTTTTCCAGGCCAAAGGCCATGTTCGCGTAGACCGTCATGTGCGGGTAGAGGGCGTAGGACTGAAAGACCATGGCGCAACCGCGATCGGCCGCGCCGATGCCATTAACCAGTTGCCCATCGATCATGATGGATCCCGCGGTCGGATCGTCAAGCCCCGCAATCAGCCGCAAAAGCGTTGACTTGCCGCAGCCGGAGGGTCCGACGAAGACCACGAATTCGCCGTCGTTGACCTCCAGGCTCACCTGGCGGATGACCTCGGTCTTGTCAAAGGTCTTGTCGATGGATTGAAGTGCAAGATGGGCCACGGTCAATTGCAGGGGTGAAGGTCTTACTTAACGCCAGCGCTGGCGATACCGGTGGTGATGTAGCGCTGCAAGAAGGCAAACACCACGGTGACAGGCAGCAGGGTGATGACCGTCATGGCCAGCAAGTAGTGCCACTGGGTGTTGAGTTCTCCCTGGAAGGAGTTGAGGGCCAGCTGCAGGGTGAAGAATTGATTTTGCGACAGTACGATAAGCGGCAGCAGAAAGTCGTTCCATCGCCACATCACCGAGAAGATGGCCAGCACCGCCAGCGCCGGTGCGGACAAGGGCAGGATGATGCGCCAGTAAATCCGCCATTCGCTCGCGTGGTCCATGCGTGCGGCTTCCAGAAGTTCATCGGGGATCGTCAGCATGTACTGCCGCAGCAAGAACACTCCGGTGGGCGTGGCCACTGCCGGCAGGATCACGCCCCATAGGGAGTTGAGCAGCCCCACCTGATTGATGACCAGGAAAACCGGCACCAAGATGATGGTCGGCGGAATCATCAGGGTGGCGATGATGAGCAGGAATACGGCCTTCTGGCCCTTGAAGCGGTACTTCGACAGCGCAAAGGCCGCCATCGAGTTAAACAGCAGCGTCAGCAGCGTGGCCACCACGGTGATGAAGACACTGTTCCAGAGGTAGGTGCCAAAAGTGAACTTTTGGAAGAGATCGGTGTAGTTGTTCCAGGCGAACCGGATTTCGTTGATCGGCTCGCGCTGGTTGATATTGACCCGGACGCTCTCTTGTGGGGCCGCAGGATCGACCATATTGGCCACGATACCGATGCGATTGATCTGCGCCATTTCTTTGCGCGATCCGTCTTCAAGGGTCACCAGAAAAAGCGGCAGCGGCTTTTCGTGCCCGGCCACCTGGACACTCTTTTGT
>JBILUT010000330.1:0-2857 GCA_044370875.1 Polaromonas sp.
CTCGATCAGGCTTCGTCCCGAGGGACTGGAGGCCTCCATCCGCACCTGCCGGCTCTCCTCGTCATGCGACCCGTCCGCGCTTGTGATGCGCAGGCTCAGATCGTGGGGCGGCAGTCGATTGGCGGCGCGCTCAGGCCATTCCACCAGCTTCAGCCCCCGCGATGTAAAGATGTCGCGCAGGCCCGCGTGTTCCCACTCGGCGGGATCGCTGAATCGGTAGAAGTCCATGTGCCAGATCGGCAGGTTCGCCGATTCAATCGCGGCTTCGTAAGACTCCACCAGACCATAGGTGGGGCTCTTGATACGGCCGGGCACACCCAGGGCGTGAAGCAGGTGACGCACCAGCGTGGTTTTTCCCGCCCCCAGGTCCCCATGCAAGGTGATGAGCGCATGACCAGGCTCCGTCAGGCGCAGCAAGGCGGACGCCAGCTTGCCGGCAAAGGCGCGGGTATCGGCCTCGGTCCGCCAGACCGTGCTTCCTACAATCGTCGAATGCGCCAGGACGCTCATCTGCTTGTGTCATCGATCCGGGAGTGGGCCCGCGAGCTGGGATTCTCTCAAATCGGTATCGCGGGGGTAGACCTGTCTTCGGCCGAGCCCGGGCTGGCAGCGTGGTTGGCCCAGGGCTTTCATGGGCAGATGGCCTATATGGCCGACCACGGTATGAAGCGCGCCCGCCCGGCCGAATTGGTACCGGGTACCGTCAGTGTGATCACGGCGGCCATGGACTACCTGCCCTCGGATACGCCGATGGATTGGGCTGACCGTGAGTTAGCGCGCCTGCATCAGCCCGGGCAGGCGGTGATCTCGCTCTACGCCCGCGGCCGCGACTATCACAAGGTGATGCGCTCGCGTCTGGCGCGACTGGGGCAGCGCATCGCTGAAGCGGTGGGCGAACTGGGCCATCGGGCCTTCACCGACTCGGCCCCGGTTCTGGAGGCCGAATTGGCCACACGCAGCGGCCTGGGCTGGCGCGGCAAGCACACCCTGGTCCTTGATCGGGCGGGCGGCTCCATGTTCTTTCTGGGGGAAATCTTTGTCGATCTGGCTCTGCCAGAGAGCGCGCCGGTTCAAGCGCACTGTGGCAGCTGCCAGGCCTGTCTGGCGATCTGCCCCACACAGGCCATCGTTGCACCCTATCGGCTTGATGCGCGCCGGTGTATTTCTTACCTGACGATCGAGCACGACGGCCCGATCCCCGAGCCGCTGCGGCCCTTGATGGGCAACCGCATTTACGGCTGCGACGACTGCCAATTGGTCTGCCCCTGGAACAAGTACGCCCGATTGAGCACACTCTCTGATTTTGCGTCCCGGCCTGAACTCAGGGACGGACAGTTGCTCGATTTGTGGGCCTGGAGTGAGGACGAGTTTTTGCATCGCACTGAGGGCAGCGCCATACGGCGCATCGGCCATGAACGCTGGCTGCGCAATCTGGCAGTAGCTCTGGGCAATGCACTGGCCAGAGGCGCTGACCAGTCCGATGCGATCCGCAGCGCCTTGCAGGCCCGGATCGATCACCCCAGTGAACTGGTGCGCGAGCATGTGCGCTGGGCGTTGCAGCGCGGGTCGCTGTCTTGAGGGCGGGCCACACCTGTCAAGGGATCAGCTGATAGAAGGCCCAGGGCGGGGCGGGACGGGGTGTCGCCTCAACGCCCGGCCAGTGCCATGGCCAGCGGCAAACTGACCAAGCCCATCAGCGTTGAGAGGGTCACCAAGGCTGCCACCATGGAGCCGTCATAGCCCATGCGGGCGGCCAGGACATAGGCGCTGGAGGCGGTGGGCAAGGCTGAAAAAGCCATGAGCACCAGCGCTTGTGTGGGCTCGAGGCCTAAAAGCTGGGTCAGCCCGAAAGCTGCCAGGGGCAAGAGCAGATGCTTGATGCTGATCACGCAAACACCCAGGAGTTTGGCGCGCGCCAGCGATGACAACTGCATGCCAGCACCTGCGGCCATCAGCCCAAGGGCGAGCGAGGCGGTGCCGATGCGGCTGACAGCCGGCTCCAGAGCTGTGGGTATGCGAAAGCCCAGCAAGTTGGCCAGCAGCCCTCCCAGAGTCGCCAGGATCAGGGGGTTGGTGAGCAGTTCCCGCCCCAGATGACGCTGAGCCTGTCGGGCCATGGGCCAGACGGCGGCGGTGTTGAAGACCGGCACGCAGATGCCGATCAGAACCGCCATGAGCAGCAAGCCTTGCGCGCCAGCCAAACGCTCGACCAGGGCCAGACCCACGAAGGAGTTGAAACGAAAACCGATCTGGGCAGCGGCGGCGTGTGCGCGTCGGTCGATCCGCTGTCCCAACACCGGTAGGTAGGGCAACAGATAACTCAGGGTAATGCCGGTGGCAGCCAGCATCAATCCCCCAGCGACCAGACCGGAGGCCGCTTGCAGCTGTAGCGGACTTTTGACGATGGAATGAAAAAGCAGGACAGGGAACAGAAAGAAATACACCAGTTTTTCAACCTGTTCCCACAGGGGGCGATCCAGGGCGGTGTAGCGGCAGATCACGAAGCCGCAAGCGATCAGGATGAAGTCGGGCAGGAGCAGTTGAAGGTAGGCCACGCGGCAAGAATAACCGTTTGCCTTGAGGGGTTCTCCCGATACGCAATCGACCCTCGTCCACTAAGATTCGGCACAGATTGCCGGCCCTTTCATCAACCCGGAATGCTTCTGACAAAGGTACCTCTCATGCTGCATCGACGCTCCCTCCTTCCTCTGCTGTCGGGTCTGTCCATCGCCTGCTTGCCCGGACTGGCATTGGCCCAGGCCTACCCCAACAAGCCGGTCAAGCTGCAGGTGCCCTTTGCTCCGGGCGGCACGACCGACATCGTGGCCCGGGTGATTGCCGAGCCGCTGGGTCGTGT
>JBILUT010000202.1:0-3951 GCA_044370875.1 Polaromonas sp.
CCATCAAGGCGCTGATCAGGGCAGAGAGCGACGAATAGCGGCTCAGGTAAGCCACCAGCAACCAAGTCAGCAACACGGCGAGCCCCAGCAGCCAGTGAACACCCAGCAGCACACCGGCAGCCGTGGCCACGCCCTTGCCCCCCTGAAAGCGGAAGAACACCGGGTACAGGTGCCCCAGGAAAGCGGCCAGGCCGACCGCGGCCATCGCGCCTTCTTCCAGGCCGAAGGTCGCACCTTGCCAGGCCACCCAGGCCACCGGCAGCCAGCCCTTGACCCCATCGAGCAGCAAGGTCAGCACCGCGGCCTTCTTGCTGCCCGATCGCAACACGTTGGTCGCCCCCGGATTCTTGCTGCCGTAACTGCGCGGGTCGCTCAGGCCCATCAGGCGGCTGACAATCACCGCAAAGGACAGCGATCCGATCAGGTAGGCCGCCAAGGCGGCCGCAAGGGCATATATCAAGAGGTGTTTCTCACTTGTCGATGGCGCACTGCACGGGCTGCGCACCCAGAAGACCAACGCAGACGGTGGGATCAATGCCCACCAAAAAACCACGTCGACCGCCGTTGATCGCAATTTTAGGCAAGCCCAGGATGGTTTCCTCGATGTAGACCGGCATCCGCCGGCGCGTACCAAAGGGCGAGGTTCCGCCCACCAGATAGCCGCTGTGCCGCTGCGCGACCTCGGGGAGGCAGGGCTCAATTTTTTTTGCGCCGATCTGACGCGCCAGATTCTTGGTCGATACCTGGCGATTGCCATGCATCAACACGATCAGCGGCGCACCGTCCTGGTCTTGCATGACCAGGGTCTTGACCACGCTGAACGGATCGAGACCCAGCACCCGGGCGCTGTGCTCGGCCCCGCCATGCTCAAGGTACTCATACGGATGCTCGGTGTAGCTTACCCCGTGTTCGCGCAGCCATTGCGTGGCTGGCGTCTGGCTGACCGCGGCGCTCTTGCCCATGCTCCCCCCTGTGCGACAGCCCGCTCTGAGATGGCCGGATCAGATGGCCGGATCCCGCATTTCCCAGCGGATATCGTCAATGGCCTTGAGCACGTCCGGCGAGAGCGTGGTGCCCCAAACCTTGAGGTCCTCCTCAAGTTGCGCCACCGATGTCACGCCGATGATGGTGCTGGCCACCAGCGATCGGTGGTAGCAGAAGGCCAGTGCCATCTGGGTGGGAGTCAGTCCATGCTCGCGCGCCAGAGCGTTGTAACGCCGCGCTGCCGCAAGTGCAGCCGGACGCCCCCAGCGTTGCTGACGCACCGATTCATACTTGCTGATGCGCGCATCCTTCGGCCCCTTGTCCGGGTCGGTACCGGTTTGGTCATACTTGCCCGTGAGCAAACCAAAGCCCAGCGGCGAATAGGCCAGCAGAGACACGTTCAGGCGGTACAGGCTCTCGTCCAGAGCGTTTTCGACCGAGCGGTTGATCAGGCAATACGGGTTTTGCACGGTGGCAATGCGGGGCAGGCCGTGCTGTTCGGCCAGCCGCACAAATTCGTGCACCCCATAGGGCGTCTCGTTGGACAAGCCAATTGCCCGCACCTTGCCAGCCTTGACCAAGTCGCCCAGCGCCTGCAGCTGCTCAAGAATGGGGGTGACCGGCAGATCTTTGCTGCGGTCGAAGTACATCAAACCAAAGGCCGGCACATGCCGCACCGGCCAGTGGATCTGGTAGAGGTCGATCACATCGGTTCGCAAACGATTGAGGCTGTCGTTGCAGGCGGCAATGATGTCCTGCCCGGTCAAATCGGGCTTGCCCCCACGCACCCAGGCCACTCGCGCCGGGCCGGCCACCTTCGTTGCAATGACCAGCTTGCGCCGCGCATCAGGTCTTTGCGAGAGCCAGTTGCCAATGTAAGTCTCGGTGCGGGTGAAGGTCTCGGCCTTGGTCGGCACCGAATACATCTCGGCGGTGTCCAGAAAATTCAGGCCCAGCTCCAGGCTGCGGTCCAGGATGGCATGGGTGGTTGGCTCGTCAACTTGCTCGCCAAAGGTCATGGTGCCCAGACAGATGGGCGTTACCTTCAGATCGCTGGTGCCCAAATTAACGAGATTCATGCGTGCGCCCTTGTGAACCGTGTTGGAGAACTTTTGTTAAGAACACTTACTTTTCGCAGTTTAAGCCAGCCCCAGGGGCGAGCGGTCCTCAGCGCGTCGAGGCGCGAAAGCGCTCTTCTTCCTGCAGCCGAAGCACCCGCCTTTGCACCTTGCCGGTGGTGGTCATCGGCAATTGATCAATGAACTCGACCTCTTTCGGGTATTCGTAGGGTGCCAGCAAGCCGCGCACATGGGCCTGCAAGGCGGCGGTGACTTCAGCGTCAAAGAGCACCCGGGCCGGGCCTGCAGGCCTGCGCGCCAGGTAGTCCGGCGAAAGTACCACGTAGGCCTTGACCAGGGCGCCCCGATCACGATCGGGCTTGGGCACCACGGCGGCATTGGCGACAGCCGGGTGCTTGACCAGGCAGTTCTCGATTTCACCCGGGCCAATGCGATACCCAGCGGCCTTGAACACGTCATCGGACCGGCCTTCGTACCAAAGATAGCCATCCTCGTCGCGGCGGGCCAGATCGCCCGTGCGGCACCACGGGCCGGTGTACTTGCCTGCGGTCGCCTTTTCGTTCTTCCAGTAGCCCAGAAAAAAAATCGGGTCAGGCCGGCCATGCACGTCCAGACGATGCAGGGCCACATCGCCGGGCACACCCGGTGGACACTCGCGCCCTTGCTCGTCAATCACCGCCACTCGATGGCCCGGGTAGGGCTTGCCCATGCTGCCCGGTCGCGCCGGCCAGCCCAGCGGCAAACCCGGCCGGCCAGGCGCCGGCTGCCCCTGGGCCGTGCCCGCCCACTGCATCGCGCAATTTCCCACGATGTAGTTGATCTCGGTCTGCCCGAACATCTCGTTGACCACCACGCCCAGTTGCTCGCGGCAGTAGGCAAACACTGCATCGCCAACCGCCTCGCCCGCACTCATGATGGCTTGCAACTGCAAACGATACCGCGCGCGCGGCTGCGGACAGGCTTTCATCATCGCCTTGAGAGCCGTCGGGAACAAAAAAGTATGCGTCACTCCATGCTGCTGCATCAGCTCGAACGCCATCTCGGCACCAAAACGCTCGGCGCAGGCAATGATGGGGCGGCCAAAGTACAGCGTGGGGAGCAAGGCATCCATCAGGCCGCCGGTCCAGGCCCAATCAGCCGGCGACCAGAACACCGCATCAGATCGGTCGTTGCGCACACCATCGAAGCCAAACCAATTTTGGCTGCACACAAAGCCGGTCAAGTTGCCGATCAAGGCCCGATGCGGAATCAAGGCGCCCTTGGGAGGACCGGTGGTACCACTGGTGTAGATCAACACCGCTGCCTCATCGGCTCGGGTCTGGACCGACTGCCAGCGGCCCGCCTGCTCGGCCAGAGCAGCGGCGTAATCGACATCGCCACCACAGCCGTCCACCCCGATGAGGTGACGCAAGGCCGGGCAGCTCTGCCGCAGATCGGCCAGCACGCCCATCGACTGACCATCGGCAATCGCCACCACCGCCTCACTGTCCTGCAGCCTGAATGCCAGCGCCTCCGGGCCAAACAGCACCGAAAGCGGCATCGCCACCGCACCCATCTGCAGTAGGGCCATGTAGGCCACCGCTGTCTCAAAACGCTGCGGCAACACAATGGCCACGCGATCGCCGCGCTGCACGCCCAGCTCAAGCAAGGCACGGCTTAATGCATCGGCCGCGCCTTGCAACTGGCCATAGGTATAGGCTTTGCCTGGCCGCCCCGGACTGTGCTCTGAGATGGCCAGCGCCTCGGGCTGCCGCCGGGCCCAGCGCTGCGAGCACACCTGTGCGATATTGAAATCGTCATCCACCTGCCAGTGCAGACCCTGGTGCATGGCCGAGTGGTGGTCATTGAGTTCAGGTGGGCGGGCACGGGACATCGCGGCAAGGCTCCT
>JBILUT010000205.1:0-3924 GCA_044370875.1 Polaromonas sp.
CATCACCGAAATCAACAGAAACAAGCTCGACAGCAGGTACCAGCCGCCTTGGTTCATAGGCGGAATCGTCAGGCCATACTGTGGTGGCGGGGGCTCTAGTGCCAACCAGAACAGTTGCCGGATGAACTGGATCGGATCCCAGTTCACCTGCGCCAGCATATTGAAGCCGATGATGTTGATGGCCAGGGTGCCGAAGATGATCGAGGCCAGTCCCAGGCCACCCAGGTAGATCGGGCCAAGCTGGGCGTTACCGAGCTTGCCCAGCCAGTAATTGAGCAGGGGCTCGCCGGTGCGTGGGCTGTTGCCATGCCCGAGTTCCACGCCGGCAGAGACGGGGCCAACGGCGTTGACGGTGGTAAACAGGTTCTGATATTGCGCCATGGTCAGATCTCCTGAATCACTGGATGGGCCACTGCGACCAGATTGGCAGGTTCAGCCACCAGCCCCACCATTCGGGCCAGCCCCGGGTCCAGAAGGGGCCGCTGAGCACGATGCACAGGGCGCTGAAGAAGCCTGAGGCCAGGGCCAGGAACAGGCCGAGCCGGTGAATGCCGAGCGTGCCGACCGAGTAGCCGATGATGTCGCGGAAGAAAGTGTCTTCGTGTTCGGGCGTCTTGACCTCTTGGCCGCGGCCAGGATTGGTGGACGAGAGCACCAGGCCACCGTGCAGCGACAGGGCAAAGGTGGTGGTGAAGAAGAAGCTTACGGCGATCATGTGCGCCGGGTTGTAGTGAAAGTGCAGGTACTGGTAGCCCACGTTGGAGACCCAGTCCAGGTGACTGAAGATGCCGTAAGGAAAACCGTGTCCCCAGGCGCCCATCAGGACCGGGCGTATCACGACCAGGGTGAAGTACGCGAAGATGGCTACGCTGAAGGCCACAGGCACGTGATAGCCCATGCCCAGCTTGCGACAGATTTCCACTTCGCGAAGCGCCCAGGAGCCGAAGGCCCCGAGTGCGCACACCGTGATCAGCTGCCAAAGTCCGCCTTCGGCCAGAGGCGCAAAGCGCAGGCCGTAGGACAGATCGGGCGGTGCGATGCTGATCTGCCAGAGATTCCAGGTTGGCCCCAAGGCTGCCCCCCACAAGATGAGGGCGGTTCCCAGAAAGGCAAAGAAGATGGTGGTGACTCCGAAGAAGCCGACGTAGAAAGGGCCGAGCCAGAAATCAAACAGATCGCCGCCAAGCAGCGTACCGCCGCGGACTCTGTATTTCTTTTCAAAGTTGAGCATGGCCATGGTCAGGCCCTCCTGCGTATGAAATGAGGGTTTGCGTCGTCACGACGTGGACACCGGTGGGCGCCCACGTCGCTATCCGGGTCAGGACTTGGCTGCCGGCGTTGCCGCGGGAAGCGGCGCGTTCTGCGCTGCCACCGGGGCCTTCTTGGGGCCGTCGAGCCAATTGAACTTGTTCGTGCTCAGCAAGATGAGATGAATCATCGCTGCCAGGCCAAACAGGAACGCGCCCTGGACCACCATGGCTCGCAGGGGGTCGTAAAGTCGCCAGATTCTCCACATGGTTTTTCTCCTAAATGATGTGAGACATGAATGTGTAAACCGCAGCATGGACGCCCGAAAAGATGCTGCTCTTTTGCTCAGCGCCGGGCAGCCAGCTTTGCCAGTGCACGCCGACCAGTTGGCCAAGCAGGGCAAGGGTGAGCAGCAGCACGAAGCAGGGCACGAAGATCAGCACAAGCATGAGCTTGTCATCTCGGTGGGTGGGCTTATTGCTAGAACAAGACACGTCGTTCATGGGGTTCTCCATTCAATGGCCGGTCGTTGCTTAGAACCAGGGGCGCCACGCCCACACCAAGGCATGGGCGATCACGGCAACTGCCGTGAATCCCACCAGACCCTGCATGTAGTAGGTGTGGAACTCCTGAGCTTCTTCGTCGTTCAGTCCTGAAATGGACGTGCGATTCGACATACGAATGCTCCTTTTCAATCAAGGCCGCAAGGCCTGTCGCTGCGCGCAGCCCGCGCAGCCTGGGCATCCGCAGCCCCGTGCTGCGGCATAGGGTGGCCGCAGCACTCCAATGGCGGCGGCCGTCGAGACAAACACGCGAGCCGCCTCATGCGGGCTCTCCAAGACCGAGGGACAGGCCTGCGCTGCGCACGTGGTCTTCAGTAACTTCTTGATGGTCTGCATCGCGTGCAATCTGTTCGGCCTGGTCGCGAAGCCGCTTGGCTGCTGAGATCTGCACCAAGACCGGCTGCCTGGCCACCAGATCGGCCAATGCCGCCTGTGCCGGTTGTTGCCAGGGCTTGTGGGTTCTGTCTCGGGCCAGGGTGGGCTCGACCTTGTCCATGTCTGTGCCCAGGGGCAGGATGTGGAACAGGGCATCGAACAGCGCATTGCACACCTCCTGAATCAGGTAGGTGGCGCCGCTGTAGCCCATGAAGGGGGTGCCGGTGTGACGGCGGATGATCGCGCCGGGGAAGGACGCCGGAATGAAGGCGGCGCGCATCGGGCTGGCACCCGCGGCCTCGCTCATGTACATGCGTTCGTTGTAGCTGCCAAACAGCAGCAGTGGCATCTGCTTGTGTACCAGCTCGCGTATCTGGGCGTTATCGGTCTTTTCACCCGGCTTGCGTGAGACGGCGAATTTGCAGGGCAAGCCCATTTCGATCTCGAGGAAATTGCGCAGACCGCGCACATAGGTGTCCGTGGCCACGACGGCAAAGCTGGCCGTTGCGAAGAAATCCTGCGTGACCGAGCGCCAGAGGTCCCACACCGGCTTGATGGTGGTGTGGCGCTCGCGCTCGATGAAGGGCTCGGGATCAAGATCGAGCAGCTTGCCCAGCATGCGAAGAAATTTGGTGGTGCTGTGCAGGCCGATGGGCGCTTGCAGGTAGGGGCGGTCGAGGGCCTCGCAAAGCAGGCGCCCGAATTCCCGGTACATGCAGATGTTGACGTCGGCCTCCACCAGTCGTGACACGTCGGCCAGGTGACTGCCCAGCGGAAACACCAGATTTATTTCGGCACCGATGCCTTGCACCAGGCGTCGAATTTCGGCCAGGTCGCTGGCGCTGTTGAAGGTGCCGTAGCAGGGGCCGATGATGTTGACCCGGGGCCGCTCGCCTGCCTTGCGTTCGCGCTTGGGGACTTTCTTCATGCCGTACTCGGTCCACAGCCACAGCATGGCGCGGTTGGCGCATTGCCACTGGTCCTCGTCGATCGTGCGCGGCAGAAAGCGCATCAGACCGGTTCCCTCCGGTGTTACGCCGCCACCGATCATTTCGGCAATCGAGCCGGTGACCACCACTGAGGGCAGATCGGGGTCGAGCGCGCCATGGGCCCGCTTCATCGCCCCTTCGGTTCCCTCGCGGCCGAGCTGCTCTTCCGCCAGGCCGGTGACGACGATGGGCAGCTCATGGGGCGGCAATCCATCGGTGTAATGCAGCACCGACGTGACCGGCAGGTTTTCGCAGCCCACCGGGCCGTCGATCACCACCTGCAGACCCTTGATCGCGGTAAAGACGTAGACGGCGCCCCAGTACCCCCCCGCGCGGTCATGGTCAAGCACCAGCGGAGACTTGCCCGCTGTGCCTGGCTTTTGCGCGCTGGCGCTCACGAACCCATCTCCTCGGCCTTGGCCTTTTTGCGCTTCTTCTCGGCCATGCGACGCATGTCGGCCTTGAATTCCGGATGCAGCACGGGAGGCTCTTGCCAGACGCCAGCTTCTTCGCCGATACCGACGCTGCCGAAGAAATCTTTCATGGCGTCAAAGCGCGCCTGATTGCCGATGGCTGCCTGCACCACTTGCAGCAATGAACCCACGCCGGCCACGCCCATCAGCGGTCGCGCGGAAATCAGGTTGGTGAAATACAGCGAGGGGATGCAGGCCTCTTTGGCGGCCTGCACCACCGGCGTGGTGCCTATGGCGAGCTGCGGCTTGAACTCGTGCACCGCAGCGATGTCTTGT
>JBILUT010000019.1:0-9825 GCA_044370875.1 Polaromonas sp.
CAGGGCCAGGATGCGATCAACACCGCCACGGCGTTCAGCGAGGCGCTGCCGTTGACCGGCATCGTGCTGACCAAGCTCGACGGTGATTCGCGCGGCGGTGCGGCGTTGTCGGTGCGGCAGATCACGGGAGCGCCGATCAAGTTTGCTGGGGTCTCTGAAAAGATCGACGGCCTGGAGGTGTTTGACGCCGAACGTCATGCTGGCCGCATCCTGGGCATGGGCGACATCTTGGCCCTGGTCGAGCAGGTCAGCGCCGGGGTCGACATGCAGGCGGCGCAAAAGCTGGCCGCCAAGGTCAAGAGCGGAGCCGGCTTTGACCTCAATGATTTCCTCGCCCAGATCCAGCAGATGAAGCAGATGGGCGGCCTGTCCAGCCTGATGGACAAGCTGCCCTCGCAGCTCTCAGCCAAGGCGGCCGATATGGACCTGGGCAAGGTCGAAAAAGACATCGCCCGCAAGCAGGGCATCATCCATAGCATGACGCCGGCCGAGCGCAGCAAGCCCGAAATGATCAAGGCCACGCGCAAAAAGCGCATTGCAGCGGGTGCCGGCGTGCAGGTTCAGGACGTCAATCGGCTGCTCAATGAATTTGAGCAGATGCAAGGCATGATGAAGAAGATGCAGGGCGGCGGCATGATGAAGATGCTCAAGCGCATGGGTGGCATGAAGGGCATGGCCGGCATGAAAGGCTTACCGGGCATGCCCAAGTTCTGATGGGCTCCGCGCCTATCGGCCTCGAGCCGATTCGCCTACGCCTCAGCCCTCACCACCTCACCCCGCAGCGCACGCTGCATGGCCTGTGTGATCTTTACGTCGATCATCTTGCCGATCAGGCGGGGATGGCCTTCAAAGTTGACCACCCGGTTGCATTCGGTGCGGCCCATCAGTTCATCCGGGTTCTTGCGCGAGGGGCCTTCCACCAAAATGCGCTGTACCGTGCCGGCGCGGCTTGCGCTGATGGCGCGCACTTGCTCATCTAATTTTTTCTGCAGCGCCGCCAGCCGAGCCTGCTTGACCGGGTGCGGCGTGTCGTCGTGCAGATTGGCCGCTGGTGTGCCGGGTCGCGGGCTGAAGATGAAGGAAAACGAGGTGTCGTAGCCCACTTCGTCAACCAGCCGCATCAGCTTGTCGAAGTCTTCATCGGTCTCGCCGGGAAAGCCCACAATGAAGTCGCTGCTCATGGCCAGGTCGGGCCGAATCGCGCGCAGCTTGCGCACCGTGCTCTTGTATTGCAGAGCGGTGTAGCCGCGCTTCATGGCCATCAGGATGCGGTCGCTGCCGTGCTGCACCGGCAGGTGCAGATGGTTGACCAGCTTGGACACCCGCGCATACACATCGATCAGGCGCTGGGTGAACTCGTTGGGGTGGCTGGTGGTGTAGCGGATGCGCTCAATGCCCGGGATCTCGGCCACATATTCAATGAGGGTGGCAAAGTCAGCAATCTCAGCCGTTCCACCCATGGCACCACGATAGGCGTTCACGTTTTGGCCCAGCAGCGTGACCTCGCGTACACCCTGGTCGGCCAGTTCGGCCACTTCGACCAGCACACTTTCAAGCGGTCGCGAGACCTCGTCACCGCGGGTGTAGGGCACAACGCAATAGCTGCAGAACTTGGAGCAGCCTTCCATGATCGAGACGAAGGCGGTCGGCCCGTCTTTGCGTGCTGGCGGCAGGTGATCGAATTTCTCGATCTCTGGAAAGCGGATGTCGACCTGCGGCTGGCCCTGGCGGGCTCGCGCCTCCAGCAACTGGGGCAGGCGGTGCAGGGTCTGCGGGCCGAAGACCACGTCGACATAGGGCGCGCGGGCGATGATCTCCTGGCCCTCCTGGCTGGCCACGCAGCCGCCGACGCCGATCAGCACCCCCTTGTCTTTGAGGTGCTTGACCCGGCCGAGGTCGGAGAAGACCTTCTCCTGCGCCTTCTCGCGCACCGAACAGGTGTTGAACAAAATCAGGCTGGCCTGCTCCGGGTCATCGGTGGGCTCATAGCCCTGGGCTGCGCGCAGCACATCGGACATCTTGCCCGAGTCGTATTCGTTCATCTGGCAGCCGAACGTCTTGATGTAGACCTTCTTGCTGGCGGCGGGACGCTCCTGCGTCGCAGGGGGAGGGTCGCAGCGGTTCATGGTGTGGGTCCAGAGGCTGAGAGGAATGGGCGGGCGGCCGATTTGTGATCGGCGGCACCGGTCGCGGGTGGCGGCAACCGAAGACTATACCCTGGGTCGATTCGCCCCTAAGGGACAGGTTGGCCGTCTCAGGCGAGCCCATTTACTTGTTTGGTCTGCGGGCTGAGCTTGGCGCGGTAGCCCTGGGGCCGGTCCATGTGTCGGATCCAGCCTCTCAGTGACAACCCGTTTGGCTGGGCACTCGCCAACCGGCAGGCGCTGGTCTTTGCAGGAGCGGTCTGAAGGACAAGGCAAGCGCTTCGATGAAGCCCGGCACCCTTACCAAGACTGCTGGCAGCTTAATGGGGCAGCTGCATCGGTCCGTCCAGTATGGCCAGGGTGACTCGGGAAATGCAGACCAGTTTGCCTTCGTCGCTGGTGATGTGCACCTCCCAGACATGAGACGCGCGTCCCATGTGCAAGGGCCGCGCGATGCCATAGACCCAGCCTTTACGCACGGCACGGACATGATTTGCGTTGATCTCCTGACCCACGCAGAATTTGGCACGTCGGTCCACACAGCAGCCCGCGCCCCAAGAAGCGAGGGTCTCGGCCAGGGTCACCGAGGCTCCTCCGTGCAGTACACCCGCGGGCTGTATGGTTCGATGATCCACGGGCATGCGTCCGCACAGATAGTCATCGCCCGCTTCGGTGATCTCAATGCCCAGTCGCTCCATGATCGAACCCGACGTCACTGAGCGGGCCAGATCGAGGGGAAACTCGTCAAACCAGATCTTGTTTGGCATCGTCTGCAGCGCCCCCTTATGCATGGAGGTTTTCAATGATAGTCACGTTGGCCATGCCCCCGCCCTCACACATGGTTTGCAATCCGTAGCGGCCTGATCGCCGGCGTAGCTCGTGAACCAGGGTGGTCATCAGCTTGGTTCCGCTGGCTCCCAAGGGATGACCCATGGCAATCGCCCCGCCGTTGGGGTTGAGCCGATCGGGGTCTGCGCCGGTGGCAGCCAGCCAGGCCAGCGGAATGGAAGCAAAGGCTTCGTTGACTTCGAAGCAATCGATTTGATGGATGCGCAGGCCAGATCGTCCCAGGGCTCGCTCGGTGGCAGGAATAGGCGCTTCCAGCATGATGACCGGGTCGTGGCCCATCACGGACATATGATGAATCCGGGCCATCGGATCGAGCCCGAGCTTTGCGAGCCCCTTGGCGTTGGCCACGATCATGCCCGACGCTCCATCGCAAATTTGACTCGAGGTGGCGGCAGTCAGCAGCCCATCTTCGGACAGCTTTTTGACGCCTGCAATGGCCTCCAGGCTTGCCTGCGGCCTGATGCCTTCGTCGATTTGGTGCAAAGAGCCGTCGTCCGTTCCGTCGGACAGCCGCGCGGCCACTGCGAGGATTTCGTCTTTGAATCGACCAGATTGGGTGGCTGCTGCTGCTCGTTGGTGACTCTGCAATGCAAAACGATCCATTTCCTCCTTGGTCAGCTTGTACTTGGCAGCCACCATTTCGGCACCTGCGAACTGACTGAAGTCCTGAACCTGCGGGTAGCGACTTTGCATGCCAGGGCTGAGGTAGTAGCCCAATCCGTTCTTGAGAGGCAGGCTGCTGGCCATAAACATGGGCACGCGCGACATACTTTCCACGCCCCCTGCAATCACGATGTCCTGCGTGCCTGACATCACTGCCTGGGCTGCAAAGTGCAAGGCCTGCTGTGACGAACCGCACTGTCGATCGAGCGAAACGGCCGGGACCGATTCCGGCAACTGTGAGGCCAGAACCGCGTTGCGTCCTATATTGGCCGCCTGCTCCCCGGCCTGACCCACGCAACCCCAAATCACATCGTCGATGCATGCAGGGTCGATGTCGGTGTCGACCGACGGGCTCGGCCGGATTAAGGCGTTGAGCACTTGCGCTGACAGATCGGCCGGATGCCATCCGGACAAACGACCTGCCTTTCGGCCCCCTGCAGTACGAAGCGCTCTCACAATGAATGCATCCATGGTGTCTTTCCTCGAAAAATATGAAAGGCGACTAAGGGTAAAAGCGACCGCCCACCCCGAACAGACCTTGCCATGCCTTGGTTAGACGGTACTCCTGGCCCAGCCGCTGGGGCGCGGCCACCATGGCCTCGATACGCGTCCAGCCGATCTGATCGATTTGATGCAAGGCACCCCCCAGATATCTTGGATAGCCCAGTCCCATCAGCAGGGCTATGTCAATCTCTGCAGCGCTCTGCGCCACGCCTTCGCGAAGGCACAGGGCAGCCTCTAGCCAAAGGGGGAGCATCATTCGCTGGACGATCGCCTGATTGTCCAGCTCGAGCCGACGCCCTTGCTGAAACTTGGCGATGAAGTCGACCGCCTTGGGGTTCGCTTGTGGCGCAGCTGGCGTTGAATAGTCGTAGAAACCCGCGCCGCTTTTTCTTCCCAGCCACCCCTGGCTGGCGAGCTGGTGCAAGATGTTGGAGTCCTGTGGCGGCATGCGGTCGCTGTAGCCGGCTGCGATGATGTCAAGCACGCGTGCACCCGTATCCAGTCCAATAACATCTTCCAAGGTGGCTGGCCCCATAGGCCAGCCATAGTCTTGCATCAAGCGATCGATCCGATAGGGATCAATACCCTCTGCGACCATGCCAACGAAAGATCGCAGATAGGGCGTGACGATTCGGTTAACCAGGAAGCCCGGGCAGTCTGCCACCACGATGGGCGTCTTCTTCATCTGTCTGACCCACGAGCTTGCCCGTGCCAAGGCCTGCGGGCTGGTCTGGGCGGTCCGCACCACCTCCACCAGTGGCATGGCCGGGACCGGGTTGAAAAAATGCAGGCCTACAAAGCGCTCGGGGTTGACCATCTCGCGCGCCAGATCGGTCACCAAAAGGCTGGACGTGTTGGTGGCTATCACGCAGTGCGGCGTGACCCTCGACTCGATGCCCTGGAGAAGTTGCACCTTGGTCTTGAGATCTTCGATCACTGCTTCGATGGCGAGGTCGCAGGTTTCCCACCCCTCGAGGGTGGCCTGCCATCGAATGTTTTTTTCGATAGCTTGCTGATCGGCCATTGAGCGCTTGCCGGCCTTCGTCTGCCGCTCGAGCTGCGCTCTGACGTAGGAGGCTCCGCTCTCCAGGGAGCGGGGTGACACATCCGCCACCTGGACCTGACTGCCATGCATCGCGGCTGCGAGGGCCAGGCCAGAGCCCATCGTGCCCGCGCCGGCCACCCCAATGGATGTCAAGACCTCGGGCGATGGACCCACCCAACGCCTCACCTGCCGCTTGACGTCCTGCTCGTTGCCATAAATGCGAATCAGCGCAGCCGCCTGCGCAGATTGGGCCACCTCGGGAAAGTGACTGGCTTCACAGACCAGCGCTGCGTCGCGTTCGAGCCGTACCGCCTGGCGCATCATGCTAAGCGTCACATGTGCCGCTGGCAAATGCTGGCGCTGCCTGGCCCTGTCCGCCTGGATGTTCACGACGTCCCAACAAGACGCGTCGTCAATGATGGACTCAGGCAAAGGTTTGCGTCGTCGCGCGCGTTCGGCGCGCCAGTCGAATTTTCCTTCCGCCAGATCCTGCAGGCGACGGATTGCCGAGTCCCGCAGCTGTTCCCCCGGCGCCGTAGCATCGACCACGCCGGCTTGCAAGGCTTGAGCGGCGGAGTGCATGCCAGCTTCTACGATCCACCTCAAGGCAATGGGCAATTGGGCAAGTCGGCTCAGCCGGACTGTTCCACCGTAGGCTGGGTAAATGCCCAGTCCCATTTCGGGCAATCCGATGCGAGCTTCTTGCGCCATGACCCTGGAGTCGGCGCAGAGTGCCAATTCCAATCCGCCGCCCAGGGCGTAGCCGTTGATCGCCGCAACCGTTGGACAGGCCAAATCTTCCAGCCGGCAGAAAAGTCGGTGTACATCGCAAGTCTTGGCTATAAGTTTTTCAGCCGGCATCGAAAAAATGGCCTTGAACTCGCCGATGTCGGCTCCGACGATAAATGCAGGTTTTGCGCTGGCGATCAGCAAGCCTTCCAGCCGCTTCATGCCTTGCAAGGCATCGAGCGCGAGGGACAGTTCAGTAAGCGCTAGGTTGTCAATGAGGTTGACCGACCCATCCACCCGATCCCATAGCAGTTCCACGAGCCCGCCGGAAATGGTCGAAAGCTTGAGCGTTTTTCCCTCAAAGATGCTCATTTTTTCTTGCTCCTTGCCGGTTCCGACAGTAAACCGTCAAGTGCGGTGATGCGTGCCGCCTTGACCAGATTGGGTCCATCAAGCAGTTTCGGTCGGCAGTACCACTCCATGAAGGTACCGTTGAACAAGGCCATGACGATCGAAGCCATCTCGCGGGCCGCCAAATCCCTGCGAAATTCGCCCTCTAACTGACCCTTCTCGACGATGTCCTGGACCCGCGCTGCAATTGAGCCATAAAGACCCTTGATGCGCTGCTCAAGTTCATCGCCCTGGCCATTGAACTCGAGCAGCATGAGAATGTAGAGAAGGACCAGATCGGGTTTGTCGTTACCCAGACCGGCGCCACTGTGCAGATAGGCAATCAGCTTGTCCGCCTGTTTCGGCCCGGCTTGATCCATGGAATTGAGGGCTTTTTTGACGAGAACTTCTTCAATCTGGTCAAACAGCGCCAACAGCACGGCGGACTTGCTGGAGAAATAGAAATACACCGCACCTTTGGTCAATTCGCTGGCCTTGGCGATATCGTCCACTGTGGCGGCGTTGTATCCCTTGCGGACAAAGATATGGAGCGCCGATTGCAAGATCCGCAGCAAGCTGTTTTCTCGTTGCTGGGCCTTGGTGGCGGGCTTGGCTTTGCGTTGCCGGACAGGGCGGCTCGCGGTATTGCCCGTGTTGATTCGGGCGCTTGTCGCTTTTACTGGCATTGCTGATGATGGGATGAGAGCCCGACCTTCAGGTCGCCGTCTTAGGCGACGTCCGCTCTAAAAAAACGGGCTTTCTACGTTGTAAAAAGGCCTGAGCCCCTTCCTTGAAGTCCGCCGTCGCCAGCAGATGCTGCTGTCGATCGGTTTCGTACTCCATTTGGTCGACCAGATTGTGCGCGTAGGCGCTTTCCAAAGCCCGCCGTGCTTCGATGGGTGCGCAAGCGGGGGAAGCCGCCATCTCCTGCGCCATTTCCATCGCTCGCTGCTCGAGATCTGCACGGGCAACGCAAGACCAGATCAGGCCCCATTGAGCGGCTTCCGCTGCCGTGAGCTTATGGCCCATCAGCATCAGGCCCATCGCTCGGGCGCGTGTCAGGCCGCGGGCCAGGAGCCAGGTCATCCCAAGATCGGGGATCAGGCCAAGCTTGGGCAGAAAAGGGGCCAGGAAAAAAGCGTCATCGGCGGCAATGACCACGTCACAGCTCAAGGCCAAGCTTGCCCCAGCGCCTGCGGCTGCACCCTGGACCGCACAAATGGTGGCCAGGGGGATCTCCTTGAGCGCCCGTATCAGCGGGTTGGACAGTTCGCGCATCATCTTGGCTGCGCCATCGGCGGGACTCAAACCATCATTGCGTTCGGCCAAAAGCTGAGCGAGATCACCTCCAGCGCTGAAGGCCCGTCCTTGCGCCATCAGGATCAGAGCCCGCAGAGTGGTGTTCCGCTCGAGTTCCTCCAGTCGGCCCAGCAACGCTTGCTGAAGCGCCACATCAAGGCTGTTGAGCTGATCGGGCCGATTCAGAATGACCTTGGCGATCGGCCCGTGTATCTCCAGCAAAACTGCGTCAGTGTCCATGAGGCGCCTTCATCAAAATCAACCGTGGTAGCAGGCTTAGGCCGCTGTCCAACCACCATCGACCATCAGGGTGTGGCCGGTCACATACGATGCGCCAGGCGATGCCAGAAAAACGGCTGCCGAAGCCACTTCCTGCAGGCGACCGAATCGCCCCAAGGGTGTGCGGGCCAGCAGTCGAGGAGCGATATGCGGATGATCCACCATGGCAGCAATCAAATCGGTTTCGATAAAGCCGTAGGCAATGGCATTCACCCGCACGGCATATTCGGCCCAGTCCAGTGCCAGAGTTCGGGTCAGCAATTCCACGCCCCCCTTGCTGGCGCAATAGGGCGTTTGTCTTTTCAGGCCGACACGTCCCCCCACGGAGCTGATGTTGATGATGGATCCACCCTGGCCATCGATCATCAGTTGTCCGAAGTGCTTGCAGGCATAAAACACGCCGTCGAGATTGGTGCGCAAGATCTCGTTCCACTGGCTGCTGGCGGTTTTCTCGATGGAGGCATAGTGTGGGTTGATACCCGCATTGTTCACGAGGATATCCAGCCGTCCGACGTCCTCTTGAATCCGCTGCGCAACGTCGATGATCTGCTCCTCCGACGACACGTCCAGGGTGTAGACCAGCGGTGTTCCCGTAACCGTCGATGCGGCCTTTTCCAGCGTTTGGCGTTGCCTCGCGCACAGAATGACGCGCGCTCCGTGCTGGGCCAAGCCCTGGGCGATGGCCAGTCCGATTCCACGGCTGGCTCCGGTGACCAGCGCGGTTTTGCCAGTCAGATTAAAAAAGGCGTTCGAATCGCTCATCCGATGGATCCTTCATGCAGCCGACATTCGGATGGATTCTTCAATGAGCCAACCTTCTTGCAATCGCCCAGTGATGGACTTCGGTGGGGCCATCGTAAATACGAAAGGCGCGAATCTCCCGAAAAATCCGTTCGATCTGGGTGTCGCGGGTCAGCCCAAGACCTCCGAGCACCTGGAGACAGCGATCGACCACCTGAAACAGGGTTTCACTCACAAAAGCCTTAACCATACTCGACTCATGCCGTGCAGATTTGCCCTGATCGAGCAGCCATGCCGAATGCAACACCATCTGTCGACAGGCGTGCAGGTCGATGGCATTGCGCGCCAGCATCTGCGAAAGTCCGCCGTGTTCAACCAGACGATTGCCAAAAGCTGTCCGAGTTTTCGCGTAGTCGATGGCGATGTCCTGCGCCCGAACGGCTGAACCCAGCCAACGCATGCAGTGGGTCAGCCGCGCGGGCGCCAGTCGCACCTGTGCGTATTTGAGCCCCTGCCCGGGCTCTCCGAGAATTTGGCTTTGGTGTACCCGCAGTCCGTCCAATTGCACCTCAGCGTGACCGCAGGTGAAACTTGAGTCCATGGAATCGATCGCGCGCGTGATGCGCATACCTGCCTGGGGCAGATGGGTCAAAAACATGGTCGGCCCCACCTCCGACGCGTCGTCAAAGGCGCGCGCCATGATGATGGCCATGCCGGCCTGATCGGCGCCAGTGATCAGCCACTTGTTGCCGGTGATGACGTAATGTTCACCTTCGCGTCTGGCCTGGGTCAGCAACTGACCTGGATCGGAGCCTGCGCCCGGCGGTGGCTCGGTCATTGCAAAACAGGATCGCCAGCGTGCCTGCGCCAGTGGCGCAAGGTAGTCACGGCGCTGCTCTGCTGTAGCCACCAATTCGAGCAAATGCATATTGCCCTCATCGGGTGCCGCGCAATGCATGGCCACCGGACCCAAGATCGAATAACCGCTGGCTTCAAAGACAAGAGCCCGCTGTACGTGAGTCAGGCCGAGACCGCCCAAGTCGGTCGCCACCTGCGGGGCCAGCAGGCCCGCCTGACGTGCCAGGGCGTTGAGCTCGGTTCTCAAAGATTCGTTCGGACCGTGGTCCGAGTACCGTTCATCCCGTTCGAAGGCTACAACTTTGCTTTTGACGAATTTGAGTA
>JBILUT010000206.1:0-3898 GCA_044370875.1 Polaromonas sp.
GCAGAGCGCAACGCAATTTCCAGATCCAGGTTGAAGTCGGGAGCATCAACACCCATAAAAAGATCGGGGGGACGCGCGAGTAAACGCTGCCTCAACTGCCGGCGAATTGACAGCAATTCGGGCAAGTGGGGCAAGACCTCGACATAGCCGCGGACCGCCAATTTACGCTCGGGCCACCAAGCATCAAAGCCCTGGGCAGACATGGCCGGGCCACCGATACCGGCGCTACCCATCTGCGGCCATCGCTGCCGGCAAGCCCGCAGCACCGCAGCGCCCAGCAGATCGCCGGAGGCTTCGCCGGCGACCATGGCCATGGTCAGGGACATGGGCTATCGAACGATGCCGCGCTCGGCGGTATCGAGGAATCCCAACATCAGATCGAGGTCGGCGTCCGACTCTTTGGATGCTCCCCGCTGGGCCTGCAACGCCGCCCTGGCGTCGGCCAGGCTCAAGCCCTGCCGGTAGAGCAAGCGGTACATGCGTTTGACCGCCGCGATACGCTCATCGCTGAAACCACGGCGGCGCAGGCCCTCTGCATTGATGCCCTGCGCCGAAGCCGGATTGCCCACCGCGTTGACGAAGGGGGGCACATCCTGGGACAGGCGGGTCTGAAAACCGGCCATGGCATGAGCGCCAATGCGTACGAACTGATGTACACCCGTCAAACCACCCAAAATTACCCAATCACCCACATGGACGTGACCGCCCAACTGTGTGGCGTTGGCCATGATGGTGTGGTCTCCGACCATGCAATCGTGGGCCACATGGACATAAGCCATGATCCAGTTGTCGTGACCGATGCGGGTCAGTCCTCCGCCGCCGGGCGACCCAATGTTGAAGGTACAGAACTCCCGAATTGTGTTGCGGTCGCCAATGTGCAGCTCGCATGGCTCTCCAGCGTATTTCTTGTCCTGCGGAATGGCGCCGATCGAACTGAACTGGAAGATGCGATTGTCTCGACCGATCACGGTGCGCCCCTCGATCACACAATGCGCACCGATCGACGTGCCCTGGCCAATCTGCACATGAGGACCGATCACCGTGAACGGGCCGATGGAGACGCCATCGCCGATCTGCGCCGCGGGATCAACCTGGGCGGAAGGATGAATCTGTGTCATGGCAACTTCAGGCCCGCTGCAGGATCAGGTTACGGTGCGCATGGTGCACATGAGCTCGGCCTCGCACGCCACCTCTGCGCCTACGCGGGTGACGCCCTTGAACTTGTAAATACCCGCTCGAGCGCGATCGAGAAAAACCTCCATGACCAGCTGGTCGCCGGGCTCGACCGGCCGCTTGAACCGCGCCCCATCGATGCCTGCGAAATAGTAGACCGTCTTGTCATCGATCTCGACACCAGCCGCATCAAACGCCAGCAAGGCTGCAGCCTGCGCCATCGCCTCGAGCATCAACACCCCTGGCATGACCGGCCGATACGGGAAATGCCCCTGAAAAAAAGGCTCGTTGATACTGACGTTTTTAAGAGCCTTGATCCGCTGGCCCCTTTCAATCTCCAGCACGCGATCGACCATCAAGAATGGATATCGATGCGGGAGCTTCTTGAGGATCTGATGAATATCCATCATGCGTCCTTGCTATTTTGTGATGACAGACCGGCCTCCAGGCGCTTGAGGCGCTCGCGCAGCCCATGCAGCTGCTTGAGGGTGGCGGCATTTTTTTCCCAAGTCGCATTGTCGTCGATGGGAAACAGGCCGGTGTAGAGGCCTGGCTGGGTGATTGAGCGGGTGACGATCGAGAAAGCCGACACGTGCACCCCATCGGCCAGAGTCAGATGCCCCAGGACCACAGCACCGCCGCCAATGCTGCAATGCGCTCCAATGCGGGCGCTGCCCGCCACGCCCACGCAACCGGCCATAGCGGTATGCGCTCCCACATGAACGTTATGGCCAATCTGAATCAGGTTGTCCAGCTTGACCCCATCCTCGATGACCGTATCACCAAGCGCGCCTCGGTCCACACAGGTATTGGCCCCGATCTCTACATCGTCACCAATACGCACTGCACCGAGCTGCTCAATCTTCTCCCACCGGCCTGACGCCGGCGCGAAGCCGAATCCATCGGCACCGATCACCACGCCTGGATGGAGGAGGCATCTCTGACCCAATCGACAGCCTGCGCCCAATGTGACCCGTGCGGCCAACACCGAGCCTGCACCAACGACAGCGCCCTCGCCCACCACCGCATGCGCTCCAACCACGGCGGCCTGCCCGACCACCGCATCGGCCTCAATCACTGCAAAGGCACCAACGCTGGCACTGGCCTCGACCCGCGCCTGGGGATGCACAAAAGCCGAGGGGTGAACACCGGCGACCACGGAACGAGTGTGGCGCCTCTTCCAAAGCTGAGTGACCCGGGCAAAGTAGAGGTAGGGTTGGTCGACCACGATGGCCGGTCCGCGCTGCACCGCCGCAGCCTCCATCGCTGGCGAAACAATGACACAGGCCGCCCGGCATGCGGCGAGCTGGCTCTCGTATTTGGGGTGACTCAAAAAACTCAGCTCGTGCGGGCCGGCTGATTCAAGCGGCGCAAGAGCGTCTATGGGTAAATCCGCAGGGCCGATCAGGCGGGCCTGGAAGTCAGCCGAGAGTGCTTGGACGATGTGACCGAGAAGCAGCATCCGCCCGACGGCTTGAGGCAACGACGCGGGTCAGCGCGAACCCGGGGAATTGAGCAACTTGATCACCCTGTCCGTGATGTCGTGCTTGGGGTTGATGTAAACCGCTTCCTGGATGATCAAGTCAAATTTTTCGCTCTCTGCCAGAGTCTTGACTGCACGGTTAGCGCGGTCAATGATGGCCTGCAGTTCCTCGTTCTTGCGGTTGTTCAGGTCTTCCTGGAACTCGCGGCGCTTGCGCTGAAATTCGCGATCCTGGTCAACCAGCTGCTTTTGCCGGGCGGCCCGCTGGCTATCAGAGAGGGTAGGCGCCTCGCGCTCAAGACGGTCAGAAAGATTCTTGATCTGGTTACCCAGATCGTTGATCTCTTTCTCGCGCTTGCCGAACTCAACTTCCAGCTTGGTCTGCGCGCTTTTGGCGGGCCCAGACTCGCGCACGATGCGATCAAGATTGACGATGCCAATCTTGAACTCTTGCGCAAAGGACCCCTGACTCAAGGTCGCCAAGATGGCCCACAACAACAAGGAAGGAAGGCGAATGTTCATCAGAATGCCGTGCCGATCTGGAATTGGAAGCTTTGTATTCTATCTTGGGGTTCGCGCCTCAAGGGGCGAGCCAGGGCGAACCGCAAGGGGCCGACCGGGGAGATCCAGCTCACGCCCACCCCCGTGGAAGCTCGCAGATCATTGAGCTGCAAGGGCGATCCGTCCCCGAATACGTTACCCGCATCCACAAAACCGAACATCCGCAAGGTCCGATCATTGCCAGCCCCCGGGAAGGGCGTGATCAATTCAGCATTGAGCGTGATCTTTCTGGACCCGCCGCGAGCTGCGCCCGTCGAATACCGAGGGCCCAAGGAGCCCTGCTCAAAGCCCCGGACCGAACCCAGGCCACCTGAATAAAAGTTCTTGAGAACCGGATACGGCTGCCCGCCCAGCCCCTTGCCCCATCCAAATTCGCTATTGAGCCCTACCGTAAAACGGCGATCGAGCGGAATAAAGTTTTGCAGCTGATAGACCGCGCGAATGTACTTAACGTCGCCGGCAACTCCCCAATCGCTGTTGAGCCGCTGGTAAAGGCCACGGGTGGGCACCAATGCGCTGTCACGCTGATCTCTCTGCCAGCCCACCGACAGCGGAAAAGATTGTGCCTTGTTGCCATGCTGCGCGGTAAATTCCTGCAGGCCGGGGTTAGAGCCCGGCAAAACATTCCAGGTTTCAGCGCCTAGACCGAAGAAGACCGTGTCGCTCTCGGTAAAGGGCACG
>JBILUT010000207.1:0-3880 GCA_044370875.1 Polaromonas sp.
AGCCGGGCGCAATTTGAGGCCACGATCGAACGCAGCGGGGTGGGGGTAGCCTCAAGCCTGAAAGCCTTCGCAGCCGGTTGGCAGGCGGCGCAACAGGCCCTTGCAGGCCCGGCCCAGCCCTCTGGCCAAGCGGCAGCCGTGCCGGCTCTGGGCCCCCGCTTGCTGGTGCATGGTCAGAGGATCAACACCTTTTTGCCGGCCATCGCACAGGTGCCGGCGCTGCATGCGATCGTGCGCCTGAGCGACTATCAGGACGAGCGCTATGCCCACCTGTACCTGGACCGCCTGCATGCACTGGCCCGTCTGGCACCGGCCACGCCAGCGGGTGTGCAGGTGCTGGCCGAGGTCGCGCGGCACTTGGCGCTGTGGATGTCCTACGAGGACACGGTACGGGTGGCTGATCTGAAGATTCGACGCAGCCGCTTTGAACGTGTCAGCCAGGAAGTGCGCCAAGCCCCGCAGCAGGGTCTGCACATTCACGAATTTCTGCATCCGCGCCTTGAGGAGGTGGCTGACACGCTGCCAGCCGGGCTGGGCCGCTGGCTGCTGCGCACCGATTGGGCGCGGCGTCTGCTGGCGCGGTTTGTGGTGCGCGGGCGCGTGGTGCGTACCAGTTCCTTGCGCGGCTTCTTGTTGTTGTTTGCGGTCGCAGGCTTGCGTCGCTGGCGACCGCATTCGCTGCGCTACCAAGTGGAGCAGCAGCGCATCGAGTCCTGGCTGGCTGAACTGGCGGCACTGCTGCCCCAGAGAACCGAGCTGGCCCTGGAGGTGGCGCGGGCGCAGTCGCTGGTGCGCGGCTACGGGGATACCCATGCCCGCGGTTGGCGCAGTTTTGAGATCATCATGGCGCAGTTACCGGCCATCGGGCAGAGACCCGATGCCGTGCAGCGATTGCGGGCCTTGCTGACGGCCGCGCTCTCTGATGACAGCGGTCAGGCGCTGGAGCAGGCCTTGCGCGGTGCCTGAGGATTCATGGGTCAGTTTCTTTCTTCAACCTCACTTTGGAGACGATGATGCAAAAACGACTTTGGCTTGGGGCAGTGGCCGCCTCGATCATGACCCTGGCCCCATCGGTCTGGGCCCAGGAGACCACGCTCAGACTCGTCAGCGGCTTTGCCGAAAACGGTATTTACGTGCAGCGCCTGCAGCCCTGGATTGCCAAGTTCAATGCCGAAGGCAAGGGGGTGCTGCAGATCAATTTCATTGGCGGCCCGAAGGCTATGCCGTCTTTTGAGGTGGGTAACGCGGTCAAGACGGGCGTGGTCGACATGGCCCTGAACACTGGCGCGTTCTACACCAACGTCATGCCCGAGGCCGACTTCCTCAAGCTGACCCAGATTCCGATCGCCGAGCAGCGTAAGAACGGTGCCTTTGAGGCGATCAACCGCGTCTGGAATGAGAAGGGCAATATGCAGTATCTCGGCCGCATGGTCGAAAACCAGCCCTTTCACATCTACACCAACAAGAAGATTGACAAGCTTGATCTGGCCGGCCAAAAGATTCGCATCACGCCGGTGTACCGCGACTTCTTCCAGGCCCTGGGTGCCAACGTCATCACGACCCCCCCGGGTGAGGTGTACACCGCGCTCGAGCGCGGCGTCGTAGACGGTTACGGCTGGCCCATCGGCGGTATCTTCGACCTCAACTGGCACGAGAAAACCAAGTTTCGCGTGGATCCCGGTTTCTACGACGCCGAGGTCTCCCTGATCATGAATCTGCCGGCCTATCGCAAACTGAGCGACGCGCAGCGCGCCTTTCTGAACAAGCAGGTGCTGGCGCTGGAGGCTGAAAACACCTTTTGGGGCAAGTACGCGGCCGAGGAGACCGCGCGGCAGGCCAAGGCGGGCATCCAGACCATCACGTTTGATGCGGCCACCAGCAAGGCGTTTCGTGATCGCGCTTACGAGATCGGCTGGGCCGGTGCGGCCAAGCAAAGCCCCGAGGTCGCGGCCCGCTTCAAGGCCTTGTTCTCCCGCTGAGATCGGCAGCGGTGATCGATCGGCTGTCCGAGCTTTGGGGTCGCCTGCTGGCGGCCCTGGCTTTGCTGGGCTGCCTGATGCTGCTGGCCATGATGATCATCATCGTGGCCGATGTGGCGCTGCGAAATTTGGCCTTGCCCGGTTTGCCGCGCGGGCTGGGATGGAGCAACGAAATTTCCGAGTGGCTTTTGCTGCTGGTCACGCTGTGCGTAGCGCCGTGGCTGCTACGGCAGGGCCAGCACATTCGGGTCGACATCTTGCTGCAGCCACTGCCGCCGCGTCTGGCCTGGGGCCTGGAGTGGCTGGGTGATCTGCTCGGGCTGGTGACCTGCTTCGTTCTCATGCTGGTCTCGGGCAAGGCCATGTTCTCCAGCATGGCCGCCGGCGCGCTGAGCATCAAGACCCTGGTGATCCCCGAGTGGTGGACCCTGGCCCCGATGCCGCTGGCCTTCGGCTTGTTGTCCGTCGAAATGCTGTTTCGTATGCATAGGCTGTGGTGCGCCGATCGGGCCCCTCGCCGCGATGCGGTCAGCGCCGCTTAGCAACGGGGACCAGGATGAGCTGGACGCTGGCAGCCTGGTTGCTCTTGGGGGGCTCGACCGCCCTGCTGCTCATTGGCATGCCAGTGGCGCTGACTTTTTTGGCGGTCAATTTGTTGGGCGCCTGGATCTACATGGGTGGGGAAGCGGGTCTGGTGCAACTGGCCCGCAGCAGCGTCAGTTCGGTCGCCGCTTTTGCGCTCACGCCCATTCCCCTGTTTGTGTTGATGGGCGAGGTGCTGTTTCACACTGGCCTGGCGCATAAGGTCATCGAGGGCATCGACCGATTGATCACCCGGGTGCCCGGCCGCCTGGCGGTGGTGGCTGTCGTGGCCGGTACGGTGTTCTCGGCCATCTCCGGCTCGACGATTGCCACCACAGCCATGCTGGGCTCGCTGATGCTGCCGGTCATGTTGGCTCGCGGCTATCACTCGCGGCTGGCCACCGGTCCGATCATGGCCATCGGTGCGGTGGACATGCTGATCCCGCCGTCGGCGCTGACCGTGCTGCTGGGCTCGCTGTCAGGCATTTCCATCTCGAAGTTGCTGCTTGGCGGGATCCTTCCGGGGCTCATCCTTGCGGTGGCTTTCATCGGCTGGATCGTCTTGCGCGTGCGCTTCAGTCCTGAGCTGGCCCCGCAGGAGACTCAAATTCCTTCTTATCAGGGTTGGGCGCGCTGGCATTTGCTGTTTGCCTATGTGCTACCCACCCTTTCGATCTTCGCGGTGGTGGTGGGTGCCCTGGCCGCCGGGTGGGCCACCCCCACCGAATGTGCGGCGCTGGGGGCCTTTGCCACCGTGGTGCTGTCTGCGGTTTATCGGCGTCTGACGTGGCAAGCGCTACGACGAGCCCTCATGGGGACGGCAGGCATCTCCGGCATGATCTTGTTCATCATTCTTGGGGCCACCACCTTCGCCCAGCTGTTGTCTTTTTCTGGGGCCAGTAATGGTCTGGTGCAGTGGATCACCGGCCAGGGTTGGTCGAAGGAGGCGGTGGTTCTGGGCATGCTGGCCCTGCTGATTTTCTTGGGCTTGTTCGTGGATCAGGTCAGCATGATGATGATCACCCTGCCGATCTTCATGCCATTGGTCAACGGCCTGGGCATTGATCCGGTGTGGTTTGGTGTCATGTTCCTCATGTGCATGCAGCTGGGCTTGCTGCTGCCGCCGCACGGGTTGTTGCTGATGACCATGCGCGGCGTGGCCCCGCCCCAGGTTGCCACGCTCGATATCTTCCTGGCGGTCACCCCCTATGTGGTGATGAGCCTACTGTTGTTGACGGCGGTGTTTTTCTGGCCCCACATCGCCACCTGGCTACCCAGCCTCTAGCAACTGTCGGCTTGGCTTGTAGGGTGGCCCGCCA
>JBILUT010000208.1:0-3859 GCA_044370875.1 Polaromonas sp.
CACCGTGGGCCTTGGCAAGAGCGCATTTCTCATCGGAGCCGGCAGTGCCGATCAGCTGCAGGCCCAGGGCACGGGCCCACTGACAGGCAATCAGCCCCACGCCGCCGGCGGCCGCATGAAACAGCAAAAAGTCGCCGGCCTGAAGACCGCCTTGCGGCAGGGTGCGGCGCAGCAGGTACTGCACGGTCATGCCCTTGAGCATCATGGCTGCGCCGGTCTCAAACGAAATCGCATCGGGCAGTTTGCAAATGCAGCGCGCCGGCATCACCCGCAACTCACAGTAGCTGCCAGGTGGCTGGCTGGCGTAGGCAGCCCGGTCGCCTGGCTTGAGGTGCGTCACCCCCTCACCAACGGCCTCGATGATGCCCGATCCTTCCATGCCCAGGTTCAGGGGCAGCGGCAAGGGGTACAGGCCCGTTCGCTGATAGACGTCGATGAAGTTCAGGCCCACCGCCTTGTGCCGGATCCGAACCTCGCCGGGTCCCGGATCGCCGACGGTCACATCGACCAGTTTCATCTCTTCGGGACCACCGAATTTTTCAATACGAACCGCTTTGGACGTTGCGCCACTCATCTGCATCTCCTTGTGATCAAAAAATATCCGGCAAGCCCCAATGGTGGCACGAAATTCCGGTCTGCGCAGGTCGGCCGACCGTATGCCCGAGTGCGATACATTTGAGCGATGGTTCCCAATCTCTCGCTGTCCACAGCGCTTATGCTCAGTGGCGCGGCCCTGCTGTGGGCCAGCAACGCCTTGGTGGGGCGTTGGATCTACGAGCAGGTGCCTCCAATGACCCTCAACCTGCTGCGTTGGGTGCTTGCCATGGTCATTCTGCTGCCCCTGTCCTGGCGCTTTCTGCGCGCCGATGGCCCCATCTGGCCCCATTGGCGTCGCCTCGCGATGCTGGGGCTGCTCAGTATCGGCGCCTACAACACGCTGCAATATCTGGCGCTACACACCTCCACTGCGATGAACGTGACGCTTGTGGCTGGCAGCATGCCGGTCTGGACCCTGCTGCTGGGCCGCTTGCTGCACGGACAGGTGATTTCAAAGCGCCAGTGGGTGGGAGCGATTCTGTCGATCGGGGGCGTGCTTCTGGTTCTGTGCCGCGGCCAATGGTCCGTGCTGATGCAGCTGCGCTTTGTCCCCGGCGATGCCTACATGCTGCTGGCCACCGTGAGCTGGAGTCTTTACAGCTGGATGCTGGCGCGCCCCAACGAACCGGCCGAGCTACGCGGCGATTGGGCCGGCTTTCTGATGGCGCAGATTTTGTTTGGCCTGCTCTGGTCGTCCCTGTTTGCCGGCCTCGAGTGGACGATAGGCTCACCGCAAATTCACTGGAGCCCGCCAGTGGTGCTGGCCGTCGTATTCATTGCGGTCGGGCCAGCGGTGCTAGCCTACCGCCTCTGGGGCATTGGCGTGCAAAGAGCCGGACCGCAGATCGCGTCTTTCTTCAGCAATCTGGCTCCGGTATTTGCCGCACTGATGTCCACCGTGCTGCTGGGCGAGGCGCCACAGATCTTCCATTTGCTCGCCTTCGTCATGATCGTCGGCGGCATCGTGGTGTCGTCAAGGCGGTAAGCCTGGCCAAGCGGTGGCGCACCGGCGACTCAATAGGTACCCGGGTAGGCCCCGCCATCGAGCAGAATGTTCTGGCCGGTCAGGTAGGCCGCCTGCATGCTACAGATGAAAGCACAGACCTGACCAAACTCTTGCGCGGTACCAAAGCGCTGGGCCGGTATCGCCTGTCGGCGAATGGCTGCCACCTCCTCGACACGCTTGCCGGACTTGGCGGCTGCAGCGGCTTGGGTGGCACGCAGACGATCGGTGTCAAAGGCACCGGGCAGCAAGTTATTGATGGTCACGCCCTTGGCGGCCAGAGAGCTGCGGGCCAGCCCGGCAACAAAGCCGGTCAGGCCGCTGCGCGCGCCGTTGGACAAGCCCAGAATATCGATGGGTGCCTTGACCGAGCTGGAGGTGATGTTGACGATGCGCCCAAAGCCGCGTGCAGTCATGCCATCGACGGTGGCCTTGATCAATTCAATCGGAGTGAGCATGTTGGCGTCGACCGCTTGCAGCCAGGCCTGTCGGTCCCAGCTGCGAAAGTCGCCCGGCGGCGGTCCACCGGCATTGGTGACCACGATGTCGTAGTCTGCATGGCGGCCAAAGATGGCCTCACGCCCGGCCGCAGTGGTGATGTCACAGGCCACCGCAACCACCTGAGCCCCGGCCTTCGCCTGCGAACGCAACTCGGCCGCTGCCGCCTCCAGATCCGGCGCGCCACGGGCCACCACGACCAGATTGACGCCTTCACGCACCAGAGCCATCGCGCAACCAAATCCCAGCCCCTTGCTGGCACCGCCCACCAGGGCCCAGCGCCCCGCTATACCCAAATCCATAAGCTTTCTCCTTTTGCGACGATATTCTCTGCCCCGGATGGACAAGCCCTCAGGCGGCTCAGCCTCTCTGGCGCGTCACCACATACACACCCGAAACCACCAACACGGTGCCCAACAGCACCCAAGCGGTGATGCGTTCTCCGAGTATCCACGCCCCGAGCGTCAACGTTACCAACGGTCCGATCATGCCCACCTGTGCCGTCAGTGCTGCGCCGATTCTTTCGATGGCCATCATCACCATGAGAACAGGCGCGACCGTGCAGGCCAAGGCGTTAATCAGCGAGAGCCCAATAACTTCAGGGGGCACATCGGCTGCTGAAAGCGGCCTGAGCAACAAGAACTGCGCTATACAGCACAGGCAGGCGACGGTGGATGCCAGACCCACCAAGCGCAAGGAGCCGATCCTCTGCACGAATTCGCCGCTGCAAACCAGATACACCGCATAAGTCAACGCACTGGCAAACACCAAGGCGCTGCCAAGCACGACCTCTTGGCCTTGAATCTGAAGCTCTTGCCCGAATACAACGACGATGCCGCCATAGCTGATGAGCATGCCCAGAAGCTGCAAGGGGCCGACACGACGGCGATAGATCACCAGTCCCATGAGCATGACCAGCGTGGGATTGAGGTGGAGGATGAGCCTCTCCAAGGATGCGCTGATGTACTGCAGGCCCAGGAAATCCAGAAAGCTCGACAGGTAGTAACCGGTCACCCCGAGGAAAACAACGACTCGCCACTCCACCCAGTCAAGGCGCGGCTTGCCACGACCGGCCCACCAGGCCATGAGTACAAAGATCGGCAACGCAAACAGCATCCGAAACATGATGAGCGTGACCGCATCCACGCCGTAACGGTAGCCCAGCTTGACGATGATGGCCTTGCCGCTGAAGGCAATCGCCCCGAGGGCAGCCAGCACCAGACCGAGAGCCAGCCGGGAAGAGCGCGCAGCCGGCGGCGAATCTGAAGCCAGAGCTTGGACCACCGCGCGACGACCCGCCTTCAGAAGCCGACGGCCTGACCGTCACGTCGGGCATCGCTGGCCGCGACATAGCCTTGCACGGCCGGATCACCGGCACGCCAGATGAATTGGCCGGCGCCGAAATCCTGGTACGAATCGTTGATGACATCGAGCTTGTGGCCCAGGGCCTGCAGACCGTGCACCGTATCGGTGTGCATGCCCGCTTCGGCGTTGATGCTCAGACCCTCATTGAAGCGCCAGCGCGGCGCATCGCAGGCCGCCTGGGGATTTTGGCCATAGTCCAGCATGCGCACCAGGGTCTGCATATGTCCCTGGGGCTGCATGTTGCCGCCCATCACGCCGTAGCTCATCACGGGTTGGCCTGCACGCGTGAGGAAGGCGGGGATGATGGTGTGGAACGGTCGACGGCCAGGCGCCACCAGATTGGCCTTGTTGGGTGCACCAGGATCGGCGCTAAAACCATGACCTCGATTCTGCAGG
>JBILUT010000209.1:0-3832 GCA_044370875.1 Polaromonas sp.
CGACGGCTTGCCGCAGGTCGCCCAGCAGGCGACGCAGATGAGTGATGCGACTGGGCATGCCCCAGACCCAGGGGTGTAGGCCCAGGCCCATCACCGCGCAGCGTTGATGCTGGTGGCATTCCTCGGCCATGCGCCGTGCGGCCTCGCGGATCTGCAGCGCATGCTGCTCCGGTTCGATCTGGCGCAGCCACTGGGCCTGCACATCGTCCCATTCGCTCGACAGGGGCAGGGCCAGCAGGCGTCGACCGCGTGCGCCCGCCGGCTTGAGCCAATACGGTTGGTCGTCATTGCCCCAATCGAGGGTAAAGCTCAGGCCAGCATCGGCCAGAAGGGCGTAGGTGTGCACGCCGGTGCCCCAATCCTGGCTGATCCAGCCTTTGGGGGACTGGCCGGTGTACTGTGTGATCGCGGCCATCGAACCCTCGACATGCTGACGCTGCTCGTCCAGGGGCATATCCGCATGCATCATTTGCGTGGCGGCTATGCCATGGCCGAGCCAGTGGGCGTTGGCCTCGCGCAGATGCTCCACCACCCTGGGGATACGCGGCAGCACCCGGCTGTTGGCCGCTACCGACGGGGTGATCCCGGCCTGCTGCAGCGCATCGATCAATCGGAAGACGCCGATCCGCAGTCCGTACTCGCGCTGAGACCAACTGCGATAGTCGGGATTGAAGCTGCCGAATTCGCCCACAAAGCGTGGATCGCGGAGGCTGCCCGGTGGAGCCTCAAAATCCCAGTGCTCCAGATACAGCACCACGAAGAGATGGAGTCCCGCAGGCAAGAGGCCCGGCGGCCTCAGGGGGAGGGCGCTGTATGCGTAGTGGGCGTGGTCCATGGCGAGCCGGGATGATAGGGCTCGGGGCTGATCGGCAGGCTGGGGAATAACCCTTTGGGGATAGGCCGCTTGACTTGTCAGCGTCCTGCCTGCACAGTTAGCCCCATTGTTCTATCAATAGGACAATGTCCTCTTTATTTTTATGTCCCCTCATCAAGGATTTGCCATGACGTCTCAAGCTCGTGTGTCTCGTCGTTTGGTTCTGCAAGCCGGTGCGGCTGCTTCCGCATTGGGCGCCCCAGGTCTTTTGCTGGCTCAGCCCCGCTCTATCAAGGTCGGGCTGGTGCATCCGGTCAGCGGTGGTTTGGCCTACAGCGGTGGTCAGGGTCGTCTGGGCTGCCAGCTGGCCATCGATGAGATCAACGCAGCCGGCGGCATCAAGTCCATGGGCGGGGCGCGGCTGGAGGCAGCTTTGGCCGATTCGCAGTCGCGTCCGGAGGTGGGTGTCTCTGAGGTCGAGCGTCTGCACCAGGAGGGTGTCGCAGCCTACGTGGGCTGCTTCTCCAGCGCGATTGCGCTGCCAGCCACCCAGGCGGCGGCCAAGTACAACACGCCCTTCATGATTGATGTGGGCGTTTCCGACAACATCGTCAACCGCGGTCTGAAAAACGTGTTCCGCCTGGCGCCCGGTTTTGGCAAGTGCGTTGATGACGCCATCGAGGGCCTGGGTCAGGTCAACAAGGCCGCTGGCGGCATCGCCAAGAAAGCGGTTCTGGTGCATGAAGAGTCCGAATTTGGCACCGGCACCGCCAAGCTGCTGGCCGGCAAACTGCCGGGCATTGGGATTGAGGTGGCCGAGGTCATCAAGCATGCCAACCCAACGCGCGATTTCTCCAACGTGGCCCTGCGCATCCGCAGCCTGCGCCCCGATCTGGTGATCATGAGCAACTACCAGAACGAATATGTGTTGCTCGCTCGCACCCTGCATCAGCAGAAGGTGGACCTGACGGCCATGTTCAGCGTGCTCGGTGGCGGCTTTAACTACAAGCTGGTGCAGGAGCAGCCCGAGGTGGCCCAGCACATGATGGACTTCAACCACTGGTTCAACCCGCGCAACCCCAGGGCTGCGGATCTGCGCAAGCGCGCAGCCGATCGGGGTGCCCTGTTCACCTTCGAGGTGTACTGCGGCTACAACTCGGTCAAGTGCTATGCCGACGCCGTGCAGCGTGCCGGTACCGCAGACAAAGAGAAAGTGATCGCTGCTCTGGAGGCGAGTACCTGGTCCGATCACTTCATGCCCTACGCGCCGACCAAGTTCGTCAACGGACAAAACCAGGGCGGTCGTGCGGTTCTGTTGCAAGCCTCTCGCACCGACATTGAGGTGGTCTGGCCCAACGAATTTGCAGCGGCAAAACCGGTTTTCCCCAAGCCCAAGTTCAGCTGATTGCACCCTTCGGGTGAGAAGGCCGCCGCGACCCGTTCGGGTTGCGGTTGGGCCGGCCCTGGGCCTTTGGGTCAACAGGGTTGTGGCAACGCTTTCGAGTTCCCACCTCAGGACCTTCCGTGGACCCCTACATCCTGTTAGCGGCGGCCATCAACGGGCTGCTCATGGGCGGCATCTATACCTTGGTCGCGTCAGGTCTGACGCTGATCTATGGCGTGCTGCACATCATCAATTTCGCCCATGGCAGCATGCTCATGCTGGCCATGTTCGGCGTTTACTTCCTGCTCACCAAAGCCGGGATTGACCCCTACCTGGCCCTGCTGATCATGGTCCCGGCCATGTACGGATTGGGCTATGTGCTCTATCGCTACATGATCGGCAAGCTCTCGCTCGGTCGCGATGAAAACATCCTGCTGATCACGCTGGGCCTGTCCATCCTGATCGAGAACCTGGCCTTGATGTTCTTCAAGGGCGATTCGCGCACCATCTCCTTGGCCTACAGCGACAAGATGATCGAGCTGGGCCCACTGTTGCTGGGGGTGCCGAAGGTGGTCTCCTTCGTGGCGGCGATGGTGCTGTGCGGCTTGCTCGGCCTGTTCATCACCCGCACCGACACCGGCAAGGCGATCCGCGCCGTGGCCAAGGAGCGCATGGGCGCTCGTTTGGTGGGCATCGATGTCGACCGCATCTTTGCGGTTTCTTTTGGCATTGGTCTGGCCACGCTGGGGGCGGCAGCCTGCCTGCTGATGCCGATCTTTTATGTGTCGCCCTCCAGTGGCCATGTCTTTGTGATCGTGGCTTTCACCGTGGTGGTGCTCGGGGGCATGGGCAGCTTTTTGGGAGCGGTGATCGGCGGCTTGATCGTGGGCTTGACCGAGTCCTTTGGCGGACTGTTCCTCGGTGAGAGTCTTGGCCAGATTGGCATCTCCCTCATCTTTATTCTGATCCTGCTGTTTCGTCCTTCGGGACTGTTCGGAGACAAGCGATGATGACCGACCGTTCGTCCTGGGCGGTTCATGGCCTGTTACTGGCCTTGGCCTTGGTTTTCCCGCTGGTGTTCAGCTCGCCGTTCATGGTCAATTTTGGCGTGCTGGCGCTCTTCTACGCCTTCATCGGCCAATCATGGAATATTGCTGGCGGCTTTGCCGGTCAGTTGTCCTTTGGCCATGTGGCCTTTTTTGGCGTGGGGGCCTATGCCTCGACCATCGTGCAGATGCGTCTGGGTTGGAATCCCTGGTTGGGCTTGCCGGCCTCCGCACTGGCGGGCGCGGCCGCGGGTTGGCTGATTGCGGTGCTGTCGTTTCGAGCAGGCCTGAAAGGGTCCTACTTTGCGCTGATCACGCTGGCTTTTGCAGAAGTATTTCGGATCATTGCGAACTCGGTAGAAATCACGGGCGGCGGTTTGGGCATGCTCATTCCGATGAAGCAGACCGTTGCGAATTTCCAGTTCGGTGATCGCAGGGTCTTCTACTACATCATTCTGGCCCTAACCGTGGTCTCGGTGGCTCTGGCGCTGTGGCTCAAGGCTTCGCGGTTCGGCGCTCGTCTGGCAGCCATCCGCGAGAACGAGGATTCGGCGCGCGCCTTGGGCATCAATGCGTTCGCCGAGAAGA
>JBILUT010000210.1:0-3811 GCA_044370875.1 Polaromonas sp.
GGCCGCATCGCTTCCAGATAACGACAAATCGCCAGCGATTCAGCAATGGCGCTGCCGTCATCGAGTTCGAGCACGGGCAGCTTACCCAAGGGATTGAGCCGTAGAAAATCCGGCCTCGCATTGGCGCCGCCGGCGGCATCCACCTCGCGTCGGTCAATCGCTAGGCCTTTTTCGGCCATGAAGATACGCACACGGCGTGGGTGCATGCCCGCGCTCAGGTCGTGAAGAATCATGTCAGGATCCCCTTAATCGTGATCGCTATTTGAGTGCCCGTATCACTCGCTCAGCCACCTCGTTGGCAAGCTCTGGGATCGAAACCAGTGCTGCTGGAACCCGTCCGCTGCGCAAGGTAGCTGCTCCATGAACAGCGCTCCAAGCGAACAGCGCATCGCGCTCGCCTGGATGAATGAAAATCACACCTTTCTGATAAAGCCCCAGCAAAGCTGCGGGAAGATATTCATAGCTGTCGGGTTCACCCCGTGCATCGATGGTTTGTCGATAGGCCTCAGCCTGCGCCCCAAACATCAGGCGCCAAAGAGCGGGCTCATCATCTGCAAACTGGAGGTAAGCCTGTGCCAGTCGGATCAGCCGCAAGCGAGCCTCGCTGGCATCAGCGGGCGATAAAGATATGTCAAAGGCGCACGCAAATCGCTGCCTGAGAAGATCAAAACCGCAGCGCGCAACCTCGAACAAAAGCTCCTCGCGACTGCCAAAGTGGCGATAGGCTGCAGCCGCCGTGACCCCAAGACCAGCGGCGAGTTGCCGTAGCGACAACCCTTCAATGTCCGGTTCTGACAACGCAGCGTTGATCAGGCACCGTCTCAGATTGCCATGGTGAAAGGATCTTGCGGCAGTCGTTCGCGCATTCATGGTTTCGGCTGTCAAAAGTGTTTTGGGCTTGTTATGCCCCTAATGTTATCGCCGTTTACTTTGAGTGGCAAAGTTGGCACAATAGTCTAGGTATGTGTCTCACAGAGGGTTCGAGATGCCGGGTACCTCGCATCCATCATCCGCAAGTAGGTTGCCCTGTTGGGACTCGGGGCCCACATTGCGTCATGCTCGCTCATCAGCCCAAAGGAATGCCCTCGGTGAAGATGCAGGTCCTGCAATACCGCCAGAAACAAGGCTTGACGGGTTCATCGGAATGGTGGCGGCATGACAGCGGAACTGACACCTCCAGCCTTGCGCATACCGACTTGTATCGGAACGCTCGCCGTACGTGATACTGGGCATAAAAGTGCACAAGGTCAGACGATCATCCTCTGGCCCTCCATCCTCGCCGACTACCGCATCTACCGACACCAGATAGAAGTCTGGCGCGAAACGCATCGCCTGATCACCGTCGATGGTCCGGGACATGGAGAGAGCGGTCCTGCTCCGGGTCCTTTCTCGATGTCTAACTGTGGGCAGGCCCTCGGGGAGGTACTCGATGCATTGGCTATTGCTGAAGAGGTTGTCGTTGTGGGAACCTCATGGGGAGGACTGGTTGCAGGAGAGTTCGCATTGGCACAGCCCCGGAGGACTCGTGCATTGGTCATGCTCAACACACCGGTGATCAAGGCGCCCCACGGCCCCGCCCTCAGTGACCGCTTTGTGGTGTGGGGCGCACGCTGGATTCACGGTACAAAGGTCTACCGCGACGGTGTTGCCAAGTCTTTTTTTCTGCGATCGACACTGCAACGTGGCGGTCTCACTCAACAAAACTTCCACGAGCACCTGCGCCAGGTTGATGGGCGAGCGCTATCACAAGCTGTTCAGTCTGTCCTCATCGACCGTGAGCCTTTGGCACCCCGAATGAACCGGATCAAGGCGCAGACGCTTTTCGTGGCGGGGCGCCACGATGCGATGTACCCCGCTGATGCCCTTAAGGTCGCTGCGCAAGCGCTACCCCACGGACGATTTGTGGAGCTTGATACAGCACATATTTCCGTCGTGGATGAACCAGAGCAAGTCACCGAGCTCATCAACAACTTCTTGCGACAGCTACCCTATTCACCCAAGGAGTAACCCATATGAGTGCAATGACAACGACACTGATCACGGGCGGTAGCGGGGGAATCGGGCTGGAAATGGCGCGGCTACTGGCCTCACGGGGCCACCGACTCCTATTGGTCAGCAGAGATGCAGTTCGCCTAAATAGCGCTGCACAAGAGCTACGCCAGGTCTACGGCGCCGAGGTGTACTTCCATGCCATCGATCTGTCAGAACCTGGTGCAGCACAGGCGCTTGTTAACCATACTGAGCAGCAGCAGCTGTGCATCGATACGTTGATCAATAACGCAGGCTTCGGGATTGTCGAGCAGCATGTCGTGATCGACCGGCAATTGATTTATCGCATGCTGCAACTCAATGTCATAGCAGTCGCAGAGCTTTGTCAACTTTATGGTGCACTGATGAAGCAGCGCCAAGCCGGTCGAATCCTTAACATTGCCTCGACAGCGGCGTTCCAGCCTACCCCTTATTTTGCAGCCTACGGTGCTAGCAAGGCATTCGTTTTGAATTTTTCTGAAGCACTGGCCAAGGAACTGGAAGACTATGGCGTCAGCGTCAGCTGCCTTGCCCCAGGGCCGACCGATACAGCTTTTTTTGACGGCATCGATCCGCGGCAGATCGATGGCGGGCACTTCTTCCGGAAGTCCGCTAGGGCCGACCCGCGAGCTGTCGCCCAGCAAGGTGTGGAGCTCATGCTTCGCGGCGGATTGACGCATGTAGTCGGGGTAATGAATAGATTCATGGTCTTGGGTAACCGACTTGCGCCCAGGCCCGTAGTAGCTGCAATAACCAAGCGCCTGCTGCGCCCTGCAGCTGTGAAATCCGAGGTGGCCTGAATTCCTGGCGATCGATGCGCTTTATGTTCATTCGCCCACAGAAATGATCAACTTAGAGAGGGACTTGCCATGCGACTGTCTCATCAGCTGCTTCGCAATCTGCATCTGGCCGCCACACCCGTCCTGGGTGTCTTCGTGTATGCCAGTCCCCTGCGAGAAAATCCGGCCTTTGTTGCCATCGTGCAGTGGGGCGTGTTTCCCCTGGTGGCCAGTGCCGGCTTACTGATGTGGATCCGCCCGTGGCTTGCAAAGCGCGCTGTCGAAGACAAGGCCTCATGAAACGCCGCGAATTCCTCGCTCGGTCCTTGGGCCTGCCCATCGCCGGGCTCGGCCTCCCGTTAGCAGTTTCAGCCGGGCCGTCGGAGGCATCACCTGCGGCAGGCCATCGCGTCCTCGATCTCGAGTTGGTCGACGCCGACCGGCAAAGGCCTGTTCCTGCTCGCCTGTACTTGCCACAGCTGGCCAGCCCCGATGGACCGGTGCCACTGGTCGTGTTCTCGCACGGCCTGGGTGGTTCACGCATGGGATACAGCTACCTCGCTCGTCACTGGGCCGATGTCGGCATGGCCAGCCTGCACCCGCAGCATGTGGGCAGTGACAGCAGTGTGTGGCGAGGCAACCCGTTAGACCTGTTGCAGCGCCTGCAGTCGGCCGCACGTGATGCCGAAGCGCTGGCCAGAGCGCAGGACCTGCGCTTTGCCCTGGATCACGTCCTCGCCTCAGATCAGGGTCGACTGATCGACGCCTCGAAAATAGCAGTGGCGGGTCACTCGTATGGCGCGAACACGGCCATGCTCGTTGCGGGTGCGCAGGTGAATACCGACAGAGCAAACCTGGGAGAACTGAGGGATCAGCGCATACAGGCAGCGATCCTGATTTCTGCGCCGCCTTTGCTCGGCCAGGGGCCGGCTCAGCAGGTGCTTGGTGCAGTCACCACCCCCACGTTGCATATCACCAGTCTGGAGGACACCATCAACTTGCCC
>JBILUT010000211.1:0-3810 GCA_044370875.1 Polaromonas sp.
CTCAAAGCCTTTGAGGCCACTTTCAATCACGGTGGGCGTGTCGGGCAGAGCGGGGTTGCGTTCGCGGCTGGTCACCGCCAGCGCCCTGACCTTGCCTTGCTTGTGATAGGCCGCTGCTTGCGGGATCGACTCGGCCATGAATTGCACCTGCCCAGCCATGAGGTCGGTGAAAGCCGGTGCGCTGCCGCGGTAGGGAATGTGCACCAGGAACAGTCCGGTGCTGCTCTTGAACATCTCGGGCACGAGGTGGCTGATGCCACCGTTACCGGCCGAGCCATAGTTCACCTGACCGGGCCGAGCCCGGGCGTAGTTGATGAATTCAGGCAGGGTCTTGACCGGCACACTGGGGTTGACCATCAAGGCGAGCGGCTGCATGGCGGTACGCGCGATCGGCGTGAAGTCACGCAGGGTCTGGTAGGGCAGCTTGGTGTAGAGAGCCGGGTTGATCACCATCACGCCGGTGTTGGCCAGCATGAGGGTGTAGCCATCGGCTGGTGCGCGCATCACGTCCTGCGCGCCCACCGTGCCGCCGGCCCCGGCCTTGTAGTCGATGACGATGGGCTGGCCCAGTACGCTGCCCAGCCGGTCAGCGATCAGGCGCGCATGTTGGTCCAGCGGCCCGCCGGCGGGAAAGCCGATCACCACGCGGATGGGCTTGTCCGGAAAGGCTGCACAGGTGCTGCCGATGAGGGCCAGGCCCAGTGCTGCAGCAAGGCGTTTGAGGGTGTTGTTCATAGTGAGGCTCCTTCAATCTAGAGACAGCAGTTGACCGATAAGCTAAACATGCAAGCAGCTTCTCGAGCATGGATGGACCGCCCCGTTCATGTCCTTGACCCTCTGGGGTGAGCGCGTACGCGCCCGGTCGCACGACCGCAGGGCGGGGAGGTGGCAGCCGACATTGTCGTCTTGATGCGGCCCACCGTAAACTGGTGCGCTCATGCCCAAGTCTTCAGTGCAATCGAGGACATCTGCTCGGCCGCGACCTGCGTCGCAGCAGGTGATTGAAGAGCTGCGCCCTGGCCAGTCGCTTGAGCTGCTCAAGGAGTTGCACATCCTCACTCGCGAGGGGCGGCTCAATCAGGATACGCGGCGCAAGCTCAAGCAGGTCTATCACCTCTATCAGTTCATTGAGCCCCTGCTCGATGATGTGCATCAGCGCTCGCCCGCGCCGGTGCTGGTCGACCACGGCGCGGGCAAGTCGTATCTGGGCTTCATCCTCTATGACCTGTACTACAACGTCGCCCGTGCGGGTCAGCTCGCTGGCGGGCGGGTCATCGGGGTGGAGACGCGCAGCGAGTTGGTGGCCCGGTCAAAGGATTTGGCTCGGCGCCTGGGCTTTGAGCGCATGGACTTCCTCAACCTGTCGGTGCAGCAGGCGCATGGGGCGGCGCAGATGCCCGCCCAGGTGGATATCGTCACCGCCCTGCATGCCTGCAACACGGCCACCGATGATGCGCTGTCGTTCGGTCTGGCCCACCAGGCCCGGCACATGGTGCTGGTGCCTTGCTGTCAGGCCGAGGTGGCCGGCGTGCTGCGTCAGTCCAAGGCGCTGGCCATCCGGCGCACGCCCTTGGCCGAGCTGTGGCGCCACCCTTTGCACACGCGCGAGTTCGGCAGTCAGATCACCAATGTGCTGCGCTGCCTGCGGTTGCAGGCCCATGGTTACGACGTGACCGTGACCGAATTGGTGGGCTGGGAGCATTCGCTGAAAAACGAACTGATCTTGGCCAGCCGGCCCGCACAGGCCCAGCCTGCTAAGGCGCGTGCGGCCGCCGAGCGGCTGCAGGCCTTGCTGACTGAATTGGGGCTGGCAGACTTGCACGAGCGCTTTGCAGCGCCTGTGGCCTGACCCCTGCGGCACACGAGGCAGCGCCCTGGCTGCGATGAGGTTTGCCTGGAGGGCTTCAAGCTCTGCGCCGGGCGGTCTTGGGGCTTGGGCGTGCCAGTTCATGCAGCGCGTCCATCACCTGCTGCTCGGCTGGGCCCGGTCGGTAGTCGGCGCGCAGGATGAGCCCCACCATTTCTTCGGTACCCTCGGTGTTGACGGGCAAGCTGGCCAGCTGGCCGGCTTGCAGGTCGACGCTGACCGGACCGAGCGGCGTGAACCAGATGGCCTGGCTGCTCAGCGTGAGCTGACGGGCCAGCGACACGGACAGGGTTTCAAGCAGATGTTCGGGGCGGCCCAGACCGCGTGTGCTCAGAAAGTTGTCAGCCGCATGCCGGATGGCGGTATCGGGCAGGGGCAGGATCAGGGTGTGCTGCAGCAGGTGGGGCATGATCTCGGCCTCGCTGTGTTTGCGCAAGCGATGGTCGGGTCGCACGGCCAGTACCAGCGGGTCGGTGTAGAGATGTTCAAAGCTCAGGCCCAGCATCAGTGCTGGCTCGGCAAAGCGACCTATCACCAGATCGAGCTCGCCCTGACGCAGCTGGCTCAGCAGTTGCGGGTTGGTGCCGCCTTGCACGCGCAGATTCGGCAGGGGGTTGCTGCGGGCCCGTAGCCTGGAGAGCAGCTGCGGAATGATCGCCGGTGCTACTGTGGGCAGCGCACCCAAGCGTACCGGGCCACTGCGTCCGGGGCCAGGTGCCACGCTGGCCACCGCCTGGCGCAGGGCGCCGACGCTGGCTTCAGCGTGGCGGGCAAAGGCAGCACCGGTGGCGGTGAGTTCAGCGCCTTTGCGGCCGCGATCGAGCAGGCGCACGCCGAGCAGAGCCTCAAGCTCCTTGAGCGTCTTTGAGACAGCCGGCTGACTGATGGCCAATGCCTCGGCGGCTCGCTGCAGACTGCCCAGACGGGCCACGGCCAGCACGCACTGCAGGTGGCGAAATTTGATGCGCTCGTCGATCATGGTCTGATTTTAATTAACCTGGAGTTATGTATAAACCAATAAAAATTCAATATACATAACCAAGATAGGCATTTAAAGTGTCTCCCGACTCGGTCTAGAACGACCCCATCACCCCCACCCCTCAAGAGGACAACATGAAAGCAGACACCGCGCCCGCCGTGGTCGCCCCGCGCGACTGGAGTACGCAGCCCGACTATGTGTTTCCCATGTACAAGTCCACGCAACTGCGTGGCCCCAAGCAGGCGCTCATCCCGATGAAGGAGACCCTGGCCAACCGCAATGCGCCGGTTTATGCGTTCGCGCAGATGGATAAGTACGACAACGACCTGACCATGAACGCCCGCGTCAACGGTGAGCCGCTGGGCGAGCGCATCATCGTCACCGGCCGCGTGCTCGACGAAGACGGCCGCCCGGTGCGTAACACCCTGGTGGAGGTGTGGCAGGCCAACTCTACCGGCCGTTATGTGCACAAGGTCGATCAGCACGATGCGCCGCTCGACCCCAACTTTCTGGGCGCGGGCCGCTGCATGACCGACGATCAGGGCCGCTACACCTTCAAGACCATCAAGCCCGGCGCCTACCCCTGGGGCAACCATCACAACGCCTGGCGCCCCAACCACATTCATTTTTCGCTCTTTGGCGACTACTTTGCCAGCCGCCTGGTCACGCAGATGTATTTCCCCGGCGACCCCCTGCTTGAATTCGACCCGATGTACATGAGCATGCCCAAGCATCTGCGTGGCAGCCTGGTGTCTCAGTTCAGCCTGGATGTGACCCAGCCCGACTATGCGCTGGGCTATGTGTTCGATATTGTTCTCCGCGGCCCGAAGGCTTCGCACTTTGAATGAGGTGACCCCGATGACACGGCTTTATCAGACCCCTTCGCAAACCGTAGGCCCGTACTTTGCCTACGGACTGGCACCCACCCAATACGGCTACCCCTTCTTCAAGAGCCTGTTCACGC
>JBILUT010000213.1:0-3799 GCA_044370875.1 Polaromonas sp.
ATGAGCCGCCCCCAGCCCTCATCCGCAGCACTGGCGCTTTGGCTGGAAGTCAGCCAATTCCTCTACACCTATGCCGACCACCTCGACCACGAACGCTTTGCCGATTGGGTGGCCCTGTTCGATACCGAGGATTGCCGCTACGAGGTGCTCTCTCGGGAAAACCGCGACCTTGGGCTGAGCCTGCCCATCATGGGCTGCTTTTCGCACGGCATGGTGCAAGACCGGGTGGCCATGCTGGCCAAGGGCGTGCTGACCTACCGGCGTGATCACTTGCTGCGCCAGGTGAGCAATGTGCAAATCGTGCCGGCCAGCAAACCCGATGCCATAAGCGCGCGCGCCAATCTGCTGGTCTACCAGTCCAGCGAAGAAGGCGTGTCCTCGCTCTACATGGTGGCGCGCTACGAGCTCCAACTCATCGAGAAGGCCGACGCCCTCAAAATCCGCCGCATGGCGGTGGTGGTCGATTCCTTCGGCATCGACACCATGCTGGCGGTGCCGCTGTAGGGCCGGGCACACCCAAAAAAGCCGCCCGAAGGCGGCTTGATGAGGGGTCGCAGCTGCTTGTCAGCCCTGGCTGTTCTGCAGCGCAGCGATGCGCTCTTCAATCGGCGGGTGGGTGCTAAACAGCTGGCCGATGCCGCCAGCAATACCCATGGCCGCGACCGACTTGGGCAGCTCACCCGGCACCATGCCACCCAAGCGGGCCAGCGCGTTGATCATGGGCTGCTTGCGGCCCAGCAGTTGGGCTGCACCCGAATCGGCGCGGAACTCGCGCTGACGCGAAAACCAGGCCACGATGATCGCCGCCAGAAAGCCCAGGATGATGTCAAGCACGATGGTGGTGACGTAGTAGCCGATACCGGGCCCCGAACTTTCTTGGTCGCCCTTGCGCAGAAAGCTGTCGACCGCATAGCCCACAACACGGCTGAGAAACACGACGAAGGTATTCATGACGCCCTGGATCAGCGTCATGGTGACCATGTCGCCATTGGCAATGTGAGCCACCTCGTGACCCAGCACCGCCTCGACTTCCTCGCGGGTCATGCCTTGCAGCAGACCGGTGGAGACGGCCACCAGCGCATTGTTCTTGAAGGCACCGGTGGCAAAAGCATTGGGCTCACCCTCGAAGATACCCACTTCAGGCATGCCGATGCCCGCTTTCTCAGACAGGCGGCGCACCGTATCGACGATCCATGCTTCGTCAGCATTGCCGGGCTGGTTGATGAGCCGCACGCCCGAGCTCCACTTGGCCACCGGCTTGCTGATGAGCAAGGAAATGAATGCGCCACCAAAACCCATGATGAGCGCAAAACCCAGCAGAGCGCCCAGGTCCAACCCATTGGCCGTGAGGAAGCGGTTGACCCCCAACAGGCTTGCCACAACACCCAACACCAGCACCACGGCCAGGTTGGTCAGCACGAACAAGACAATTCTTTTCATAGGTCTCTGAACTCCTCTGCCTCAAGGGCACAACATGATGACATCGCGTGCACACCGACTCGGACGGCATACCGTCTCTACTGACGTGGGGCCAAGCCCTGCTTTTTCAAGTCGCTTGATCTGCCCCAGCTTCCGTGGCCGGTCTGAAAACGAGAGCGTCATCATAAAAAGAAAAATTCTCGTTGGGCAAATACCAGCCGGGAACACCCAAAAGGGGCAGAGGACAGTAGGGTTTTTCGGCCCAGGGCGCGGTCGCGATCTCATCGGCGAGCGCGGTATCGAGGTGGGTGTTTGGCCGCTCAGACCGCGGCAGATAGACATGCGCCGTAATCGCCTTGCGCGGCTGTTGCAACTTTTCCAGCAGCGCGTGCCCAAACACCAGAAGGTGGCACTGCGACCAAAGCGGCCGCAAGCCGATAAACAAGTCGCGCCAGCGTCGCGCCTTCAGGGCCTGTCGCACAGGCTCGGGCGCCCACAAGACGGCCCCGTTTTCATCAAAAAGAGTCAAGGCATCTCGCACCGCCCCCCGCCGCGTGCCGACTCCATGACGCCCGATCTGCTCAGCTTGCAAGGCATTGAGACAGGCCTTGGTGCGCGGCAAGGCCAGCCAGGTCAGCGCATTAAATAGATCATGCAAGTTGTCCCGCGTGGGGCACAGACGCTGCTCAAAAATGAAGGCTTCGTAGGCCCGGCCTGCCGGCAGACTGGCCTGCTCCGCAAAACGCACCGATGGTTGCGCGGTGGCAGGCAGAAGCTGTGCGATCTGGTTGGCCACCTCTGCCACGCTCAGGCCCTCGGCTAGCCCCGAACTCACCGCCTGGGCATAGGGGGCCAAGTGCGCCTGCCAAGGCCAGTCCCACCGCAGGGACTGCGCCCACGGCGGCGGCGCATCAAGCGCAGACGGGCGGTCTGCCAACGGAGCGGACCTCAGACCTGCCGCCAGGGCAAGGTCTCTCCTGCACGCAGGGGCTTGAGCTGGGCGTCCCCGAAGGCAAAGCTCTCCGGCGTCTGCCACTGCCGCCGCTCCAGGGTGACGGTGCCGGTGTTGCGCGGCAAGCCGTAAAAGTCGGCGCCGTTGAAGCTGGCAAAGGCCTCCAGTCGCCCCAGAGCCCCCACCTGGTCAAACACCTCGGCATACATTTCCAGAGCCGCGTGCGCGGTGTAGCAACCGGCGCAGCCGGTGGCGTGCTCCTTGAGATGGGCCGGATGCGGCGCGCTGTCGGTGCCCAGAAAAAAACGGCGGTTTCCACCCGTGGCCGCTTGCACCAGGGCCAGCCTGTGCGCCTCTCGTTTGAGCACCGGCAGGCAATAGTAGTGCGGTCGAATACCACCCGTGAAGATGGCGTTGCGGTTGTAGAGCAAGTGGTGAGCTGTGATGGTGGCGGCCAGCGCATCGCCCGCCTCACTCACATACTGGGCCGCCTCCCGCGTGGTGATGTGTTCAAACACAATCTTCAGGCCCGGGAAATCACGGCGCAAGGGGATCAAGTGCCGGTCGATGAACACCGCCTCGCGGTCAAACAGGTCAATATCGGCGCTGGTGACCTCGCCGTGCACCAGCAGCAGCATGCCTTGTTTCTGCATGACCTCAAGCACCGGATAAATCTTGCGCAAATCGGTCACACCCGCATCGCTGTTGGTGGTGGCACCGGCCGGGTAGAGCTTGGCTGCCACCACGCCGGCAGCCTTGGCGCGGGTGATTTCAGCCGGCGGCAGGTTGTCGGTGAGGTAGAGCGTCATCAGCGGCTCGAAAGACAGGCCCTGCGGCACTGCTGCCCGAATGCGGTCGCGATAGGCCAGCGCCTGCTCGGCGGTGGTGACCGGCGGCTTGAGGTTGGGCATGATGATGGCGCGTCCGAACTGACGGGCCGTATGCGCCACGACCGTGGAGAGCACCGCACCGTCACGTACATGCAAATGCCAGTCATCGGGTCGGGTGAGGGTCAGAGCGTTCATGGTCCGTGGGTTCCGATCGGGGTGTTGGGATCGCCGTGACGATTCTTGAGGAAATGCCACAGCGCCTGGGCGGGACCGGGTTCGCTGGTTTTGGCCGACGGTCGAGCTCTGTAGAGCCGTACCTGAAGGTCAACAGACAGTTCGCCGCCGGCCGCCACTAGCAAATGCTCGGCCAATTCCTGTGTCACTGCACTTCGCGGTAGAAAGGCCAGGCCATGCCCCTCGATGGCCATGGCTTTTAAGCCCTCGGCCATGTCGGTCTCATAGACCCGGTCCAGATGCACCGGCTTGGCCGCCTGACGCAGGAGATGGTCCACCATGCGGCCAAGATATGCCCCGCTGGCATAGCCCAGATAGGGCACCGGGGCCGCCGGCTGCCCGGGCAGGGTCCAACGCGGGCTGC
>JBILUT010000212.1:0-3799 GCA_044370875.1 Polaromonas sp.
CAATTGCGTTGAATTAGCAGCGCCGCGTGCCAATTGCTCACGCAGCAAAACCTCGGCACGAGCCACCGACTGTGGCTCACCATTGACCGTGACAAAAGGGCGCCCCAGCGGGTCCTGAACCGTCGGCACGTTTTGCGCAGCTGCACCGATAGGCCAGCAAACTGCACAAAGAACCATCAGAGCGTCAAGCGGGGTGCAGGCCCGTCCAGACCCACGTTGCAAGAAAGAGAAAATCCACTTTGAAGGCATGAGCGAATATCCAAGATCGAACCGAAAATGGAAAGTATCGCAGGACTAAAGTCCGACTCATGATGGGCGTGCCAGGGCGGTCCGTTGGCACCGATGAGCTCAGGCATACTGCGGCGCATGACCATTCGAAAAACTCACCTGGACGCGGTTGCAATCGCGGGTCTGCTGACCTGTTGCGCTTTGTGGGGGCTCAACCAGGTGGTGATCAAGCTCACGGTGATGCAAATCGATCCGATGACTTTGGGCACCCTTCGATCAGCGGTCACTGCACTGCTGGTGCTGCTGTGGTGTCGCTACCGCGGCATTGCGCTGTTTGAGCCCGATGGCACTTTGCGGGGCGGATTGCTGGTGGGTGCGATGTATGCGGCCACCGCAGCCTTCACCTACCTGAGCCTGCAATACACCACCGCCAGCCGCTTTGGCGTGTTCGTGTACCTCTCGCCCTTTGTGGTGGCGCTGGGCATGCCCTTGATTGAAAAATCCGAGCGACTGACCTGGGCTCAGATGTGCGGCATGCTGGTGGCCTTTGGCGGCATAGGCCTGGCCTTTGCCGAAAGCTTCGAAGGGCCAGCACCGGCCGGACAGTGGAAAGGCGACCTGATGGCCGTTGCCACGGGCTTCTTCTGGGCGCTCACAGTCATGACGGTGCGGGCCAGCGCCCTCAACCATGCGAGCGCTGAGAAGAGTCTGTTTTACCAACTGGCCGGGTCTGCACCGCTACTGGCCTTGCTGGCCCTGCCGGGCCCAGGGCTGAGCGGCCAGACCTGGAACCTGCCCTTGATCGGTTTGCTGGCCTACCAATGCCTGATGGTGAGTTTCGTCAGCATGCTGCTTTGGTATTGGATGATGCGTCACTATCCAGCCAGTCAGATGAGCGCCTTTACGCTGACAACGCCGGGCTTTGGCCTGATCGCCGGGGTTTTGCTGCTGGGCGAACCGTTGACCTTGCGACTCATCCTGGCCCTGGCCACCATCGCCGCTGGCCTGATGCTGATCAACCGCAGAGTGCTCCCGCCGGCCTGAACCAGCGGCGCGTCACGCCTGCCGAGACGCTGTCCTACAAACGCTTGTGAGACAACACGCCGCTGGGCGGTCATCAGGCTGCGCGAGTGCCTGAGGGGGTGGTTGAGCCTGGCTGCATGGGTGCTCAAAAATGGGCTGCAGCATCTGCACCAGGACCCCATGCAAGGCAACACACAGGTTTTCAGCCTCGGCTTTTCCGCACTGACCCACCCGGCCCGCAAGCCTTCGCCGCGCATTGTGTTTTTAGTGATGTCGGCCGTGGCACGGGCCGAGACGGTGGACCAGCTGGCCCGGTCACTGAACCCGCACACGGTGCTGGTCCATCACGACTTTAACCAAACACCGAAATTCAAACTGAGCGCTGCGAACGCGCACTTCGTTCCCGATCCAGTCCACACCGGCTGGGCGCAGTTCAGCTTTGTCGATGGAATTTTTCATGGGCTGGCGCATGCGCTGCGGGCCTTCGAATTCGACTACCTGCAACTGCTCAGCCCAAGCTGCTTGCCAATCAAACCACTGGCCGACTTCGAGCGCCACATCAATGGCCGCCACGATGCGCACTTCGATGCGATCGATTTGAGCCGTGATCAGGACGCACGGCTGTCGGTGGGCTACCGCGCCTGGACCCGAGAAGGCAGTCTGGCACATCGCATCGCACGGCGCCTGGTCAACCGCTACTACGGCGACAGCGCTGGCCGACGCGATGAGGCGGGGGTGTGGCTGCGCACTGGACGCTCCAGCTCGGCTTGGTCGGCTCTGGCCGGTTGGCCTCTGCACGCTGGCGCCAGCCGTCTGAACGACTACCGCATCGGTCCGCAGCGCCTGAGCCTGCATTACGGCAGCGTCTGGTTCGGCGCGCGGCGACCCGTGATCGAGGGTCTGCTGCAGGCCTATCGACAGCCCGGGCTGCGGGACCGGTTTGCGCGCATGCACATTGCTGAGGAATTTTTGATCCCAAGCCTGCTGATGCAAATGCGTCCGCAGCGCGGCCCGATGAACCATCTGATCGCGCGTTTTGACGGCGCCCATCCGGGTGTATTTGACGGTACTCACCTTCAAGCTTTACGCCGAACGCCCGCCTGGTTCGCACGCAAATTTGCCGATGACCCTCACTCGCCCGTTCGGCGCGAAGTGATCGAGCAGCTGGTGCAAGCGCCCATGACCCCAACCCGGCAAAGCGCCTGAACCTGCCGCACCGAGAGCCCCTTGAAAAACCCTATGCCTGCTGCTGCCAGCCTCCTTAGCGCCACCACCGAACCCGCAACCCAAGTGGTCATCCTCGCCGGTGGGCTGGGGACACGCATCGCCGAGGAAAGCAGTGTTCGCCCCAAGCCGATGGTTGAAATAGGTGGCAAGCCTATCTTGTGGCACATCATGAAGAGCTACCTCTCACACGGCCTGCATGATTTTGTCATTTGTTGCGGCTACAAGGGCCAAGTCATCCGGCAGTTCTTTCGCGACTACGGTCTAGACAGCGCCGATGTGCAATTTGATATGCGCGAGGGCAGCACGACTGTGCTGCGCACGCGGTCTGAGCCCTGGCGCGTGACTTTGGTCGAAACCGGCCAGCACACCATGACCGGTGGCAGACTCAAGCGCGCTGCGCCTTATCTCAAAGAGCAGACCTTCTGCATGACCTACGGCGACGGCCTGAGTGATGTTGACATCCGTTCACTGCTGAGCTTTCACCGCGAGCAAGGCGCGCAGGCCACGGTGACTGCGGTTCAACCGCCCGGGCGATTTGGCGCCTTCACCCTTACAGCGAGCAGCGCACGCGTGCCGAGCTTCAAGGAAAAACCCAATGGCGACGGTGCCTGGATCAATGGCGGCTTCTTTGTCCTTGAACCGGATGTGATCGACCTGATTGCGGGTGACGACACCGTTTGGGAACGCGAGCCTTTGGAAACACTGGCCGATCAGGGTCAGTTGGCTGCGTTTCGCCATGAGGGCTTCTGGCAACCCATGGACACCCTGCGCGACCGGCAAGCGCTCGAGTCGCTGTGGTCGGGCGGCAAGGCGCCCTGGCAACGCTGGTAAATGCCCGCCCCAACCTTCCATTCGACGGAGAACGCATGAAGATCCAACGCACACACCTGGCAGGCGCCACCCTGATAGAGCCGGACCGACGTAGCGATGACCGCGGCTGGTTCGCACGCGTCTATTGCGAACACGAGTTCGCCGCGCATGGCCTGCCACACCGCATGGTGCAGACCAATCGCTCACTGACGAAAAAAGCCGGCACACTGCGGGGGCTGCACTACCAGGTGGCCCCGCACGAGGAAGACAAGCTGGTGCGCTGCGAGCACGGTGCGATTTGGGACGCCATTGTGGATCTGCGCACCGACTCCCCCACCTACGGGCAATGGCTCGGCGTTGAACTGAGCGAAGACAACGGTCGCATGCTGCTGGTGCCCCGGGGCTTTGCCCACGGCTTTGTCACGCTGACCAACGACGTGGCCGTGAGCTATCAAGTCTCAAACTTTTACACACCGCAGGCCGAGCGCGGCGCACGCTACGACGAGAAGGC
>JBILUT010000214.1:0-3770 GCA_044370875.1 Polaromonas sp.
AAAGTCCTCTTCGGAAGCGAACCAGCCCTCAAAGACATGCTGCTGCGCACATTTGAGATCCAGAACTTTCATGCCTCATTATCGCGCCGTCGGGCAAATCCCTGCCAACGGCGCCCTATACCGACACGGCCGCGGTTTAAGGGGGCCGCTGCCAATCGAGCGACCAGACCCCTGCCCTGACATTTTGGGCCCAAAGCAGACAAAACAGGGTCTTGGCATCGGTCACCTGCCCCTCACGCACCCATCCAAGCATCTGATCGAGGCTGGCTGGGAATACATCCAAGAATTCGCCTGGATCGAGCCGACGCTCACCAAGGCTCAGATCGCGTGCAAAAAACAGGTGTATCACCTCCGTGGAATAGGCAATGGCCAGATGCACCGGCCCGGCATAAGCCCATAGACGGGCCGAGTAACCCGTCTCCTCGCGCAGTTCACGCTGCGCGCACAGCAGGGGGTCCTCGCCTGCGTTGAGTTTGCCGGCCGGAAACTCAGTGAAGGCGCGCCCCAGCGGATAGCGCCATTGCCGCTCCAGCACAAAGCGTCCATCTTCGAGTTCAGCCACCACCACGACAGCTCCGGGATGACAGACATATTCGCGAACAGCCAGGCTCGCATCGGGCAGGCGCACCTGATCACGACGGGCCACAAGAAAGTGCCCCCTGAGCAACTCCTGGCTAGAAACGAGTTCTTCGCGCAGATGCTGCTCATCCCGGGGGCTATCGGTGCTCAAGACAGCACCTCAAGAACGGCGGTAGAGGTAACGGTAGACAAAGCCAGGGAAGGCCAGCGTTAGAAACAGGCTGGCTGTGACCGCGTAAAACTCCCAGCCCTGAGGAGTCGCCCGACCTATGCTCTGTTCCACGACCAAGGCCACGGCCCCGACCAGAAAATACAAGATGGCCAACTCAAGGATTCGCAAGGCCAGCGGTTTAGATCCGACCATCGGCCGCAACAAAAAGGCTCGATTGCTCAGGAAAGGCAGGTTGGCCGCCACCAGTGCTAGCACGATGATGGCCCAGGACAGACTCTGAGAGTTCATGGCCTGAGCTCAGCCACCCAGCGACTTGAGCACGCCGCTCATAGACTGGGCACACAGGGTCATCAGTCCCCCGGGCAACAAGCCAAGAAGCAGCATCAGGGCACCGTTGAGGGTGAGAACCACCCGCACATCCTGCCCGGCCTCGATCGGATGAGCGACGTGGGCCGGCACCGGATCGAAATACATGACCTTGACCACCCGCAGATAGTAAAACGCACCCACCAGGGAAATCAGGACCGCAAAAATCGCCAGGAGCAGATATTCCAGGCCTTGCGCGGACAGCAGGGCATCAATGACAGAGAGCTTGGCATAAAAGCCCACCAGGGGTGGCACGCCGGCCAAAGAAAACATACCCAGCGCCATGATGCCGGCGTATAGCGGGCTGCGCTGGTTCAGTCCGGCCAGATCGGTGATCTCCTCAGACTCGAAACCCTCGCGGGCGAGCAGCATGATCACGCCAAACACGGCCAGGGTGGTGAGGACATAGGTGACCACATAGAACATGGCCGAGCCATAGGCAGACTGCGCGTTGATCTTCTCGCCACCGACCACACCCGCCAGCATTGCCAGCAGGAAGAAGCCCATCTGCGCAATGGTGGAAAAGGCCAGCATGCGCTTGAGATTGGTCTGCGCCACCGCTGCAAGATTGCCCACCAGCAAGGAACCGACCGCCAGTACGCCCAGCATCTGCTGCCAATCTATGGCCAGTGGCAGCAGACCCTGCACAAGAATACGAACCATCATGGCAAAAGCCGCCAACTGCGGAGCTGCACCGATAGCCAGCGTGATCGCCGTAGGCGCGCCCTGATAGACATCAGGCAGCCACATGTGAAATGGCACAGCACCGATCTTGAAGGCCAGGCCCGCCACCACAAAAACCAAGCCAAAAACAAGCACCTGGTGCTTGATCTCGCGGCTTGCAATGGCCTTGAACACTTCGGCCAGATCAAGACTGCCGGTTGCGCCGTAGATCATGGACAAGCCGTACAACAAGAAACCGGAGGCCAGCGCACCCAGCACGAAATACTTCATGGCCGCTTCGGTCGAGATAGCATGATCACGACGCAGCGCCACCATGGCGTAGCTCGACAGGGTCATCAACTCCAGGCCCATGTAGAGGGTCAGGAAGTTGTGGCCGGAGATCATCAGAAAGGCCCCCAGCAGGGAGAACAGTGCCAGCGTGAAAAACTCTCCCCCACCCAGCATGCCGCGGTCGCTCGCATAGGGTCGGCCATAAACCACCGTCGCCATCAGGGCCAAAGCAGAAAAGCACTTGAGCCAGTTACCCATGGGCTCACTGACCACCATATTGCCAAAGCCGTAGACCATCTCACCCGAGGCAGCGTGAAATCCGGTCACGATGGCCACCCAAGCCAACGTGCCCAGGGTCAAGACGTAACTGAGGGTGCGACGGGGGGTCTTAACGCCCAGGTCAACCAGCGCGATCACGCAGGCCATGACCAGCAGGATGATCTCAGGGTAGACCGCGTACCAGCTCTGTGAATCAATCATGGGAAGTACTCGAAGGTCGTTGGTGCGGTAAGACGGTCAGTTCAGCTTGGACAGAGCCACATGCCGCAGCAGTTCTGCGACCGAGGCATCCATCACATCGGTAAAAGGCTTGGGGTAGATGCCCATGTAGAGCACTGCGACGGCCAACAGACCGAGCATGAAAAATTCGCGGGTATTGATATCGGAGAGGGCGCCCACTTCATCGTTGGCCACGTCGCCCAAGTAGACCCTCTTGAACATCCAGAGGGTGTAGGCAGCACCAAAAATCAGGGCTGTCGCCGCAGCCATGCCGATCCAGAAGTTGTACTGAACCGCCGCCAGAATGACCATCCACTCCCCCACAAAGCCGGCGGTACCCGGCAAACCGCAGTTGGCCATGGCAAACAGCAGGGCAAAGGCCGCGAACTTGGGCATGGTATTGATAACACCGCCATAACTGGCAATCTGACGCGAATGGACCCGGTCGTAAAGCACACCGATACACAGGAACATGGCCCCGGAGACAAAACCATGCGCAATCATCTGCACCAGCCCACCGGCAACGCCCAATTCATTGAAGATAAAAAATCCCAGCGTGACAAACCCCATGTGGGCCACTGAGGAATAGGCCACCAGTTTCTTCATGTCCTGCTGCACCATGGCCACCAGGCCGACGTAAACAACAGCGATCAAGGACAAGGCAATCATGAGCCAGGCCCACTCGCGCGAGGCGTCGGGTGCAATCGGCATGGAAAAGCGCAGGAAGCCGTAGGCCCCGAGCTTGAGCATGATGGCCGCAAGAATCGCTGAACCACCCGTTGGCGCTTCAACGTGAACATCGGGCAACCAGGTGTGAACCGGCCACATAGGCACCTTGACCGCGAAGGCGGCAAAAAACGCAAAGAACAGAAGCGTCTGAGCGCTCATGCCCAGGGGCAGCTTGTGCCAGGCGCTCAGGTCGAAACTGCCGCCAGACTTGTTGTACAGATAGACCAGCGCCACCAGCATCAGCAGGGAGCCCAGCAGCGTGTAGAGAAAAAACTTGAAGGCTGCGTAGATCTTGTTGGGGCCGCCCCAGATACCGATGATCAGATACATCGGGATCAATGTGGCTTCGAAGAACACGAAGAACAACATCGCGTCCAGCGCACTGAAGACGCCGATCATCAGCCCCGAAAGAATGAGGAAAGCCCCCATGTACTGATTGACCCGCTCCTCGATCACCTCCCAGCCGGCGATC
>JBILUT010000215.1:0-3754 GCA_044370875.1 Polaromonas sp.
TGCTCTCCGGCGAGCCGGAGTACCTTGAAGTGCTCAAGGACGAAACACCAAGAGGCTGGATCGTCACGGGCTACCCTTGGGATCAAATTGATACGCCTGAACATGCCAGCTTTGCGGCCAACTACATCCGCCGTTTTGGGGAGAATCCGAAACTCGGGTCGGTGGTCGGCTACGCCACCATGCAGGCCATCTTTGCCGCGATCCGCAAAGCCAAGACGCTTGATAACGAAAAACTGGTGGTGGCCTTTCGAGGCTTGCAGTTCAGCACCCCTTTCGGTAGAGCCGAGTTTCGTGCGATTGATCACCAGTCGACCATGGGAGCCTACGTGGGCAGGCTCGATCTCCGCGGCAATCGGGGCACCATGGTGGAATGGCGATACGCCGACGGGCGCAACTTCTTGCCGTCAGATGCCTATGTAAGGGCGCGTCGCCCGATAGAGGCCAGTCGATAAGGCGCGGGGATTATTTCCAAGCGCTCCGCGTTTGTCTGATCCGGTTAAAATAGAGGGTTTTCGGGCGGGGTCGGTCTGGCGGCAGGCCGTCTCCCCCGAGGCGACTTTTCCGGACGGACCACAGCTTTGGGATTGCTGTGCACGCATCAGCCAGGGCAGGCGGTCGTTCGGGCATATCTTGGACCGCGTATAGCGCATGTGTGAAGGTAAAGCCTGTGGCAAGAACTGAAACCAAGACCGCCGTCCTACCGGATGGCCTGAGATACAAGTCCAAAGTCTCGGGTTCGCCCTTTGTGGCCACCACCTCCTTTGGTAGCGCCACGATGTCATGCTTCTTGTGTGGGAAGCACCGGCCCCGATCGATGATGGGCACCAAAAAGGTGCTGGGCAAGGCCCAGGCGGTTTGCGCGCCCTCGTGCAAAGAGCTAGACGCCCAGCTGACCAAAAAGTAAGGGTCTGGGGTTCCGGTCGGGATCAAATCCGGACCCCTCCAACCCTGGGCCTCAGCCGCTGAAGAAATTCTTGAGCTTGTCGGTCCACCCCTCCTCGGTGGGGGTGTGCTTGGCGCCGCCTTTCTTCAGGGACTCATCGAAATCCTTGAGTAGCTTGCGCTGGTGTTCGGTCAGCTTGATCGGGGTTTCCACCGCAATATGGCAATACAGGTCTCCCGGGTAACTTGACCGTATCCCTTTGATGCCTTTGCCGCGCAGGCGGAACTGCTTGCCTGCTTGCGTGCCCTCGGGAATGTCAATGGCAGCCTTGCCAGACAGGGTGGGCACCTCGATTTCGCCACCCAGGGCGGCCCTGGGGAAGCTGATGGGCACCACGCAATGCAGATCATCTCCATCGCGCTCGAAGATGTCATGCTTCTTGATGCGGATCTCGATATAGAGATCACCGGGCGGTCCCCCATTGGTCCCCGGCTCGCCATTTCCCGATGAGCGAATACGCATCCCGCTGTCGATGCCGGCGGGGATCTTGACCTCAAGCGTCTTGTGCGCCTTGACTTTGCCGACACCATGACAGGCCACGCAAGGCTCGGGAATGAGCTTGCCGGTACCGCGGCACTGCGGGCAGGTCTGTTGGACACTGAAAAAACCTTGGCGCATTTGAACCACGCCAGCGCCATTGCAGGTGGTGCAACTGACGACCTTGGTGCCGGGTTTGGCCCCGGTGCCCGAGCAAGAGCGGCAATCGTCCCAGCTGGGGATGCGAATTTGCGCGTCTTTGCCCACGGCGGCTTCCTCTAGAGACACCTCCATCGCATAGCTGATGTCATTGCCACGGAATACCTGACGGCCACCACCGCGACGCGCACCGCCGAAGACGTCGCCAAAGATGTCGCCAAAGGCCTCGGCAAAGCCGCCGAAGCCCTCGCCTCCAGCTGCGCCTGGCCCTCGCATATTGGGGTCGACGCCCGCGTGTCCGTATTGGTCATACGCTGCCCGCTTAGAGGTATCGGAGAGGACTTCGTAGGCCTCCTTGGCTTCCTTGAATTTTTCTTCGGCACCCTTGGCTGCATCCCCCTGATTGCGGTCAGGGTGGTACTTCATGGCCAGCTTGCGGTACGCCTTCTTGATGTCGTCCTCGCTGGCATTTCTGGGCACGCCCAGTGTGTCGTAAAAGTCTTTTTTAGCCATGAAACCGTTTGTTCAGTGATCGGTGAGCGGCGGGCTTAAGCAACAAAGCGGAAGCTGGAGCGCGCCCAGTTCCGCTTGTCTGGATCAGGCCTGAGCCTAGCGAGCCTTCAGCCTTTTTTGACTTCCTTGACTTCGGCGTCCACGACATTATCGTCCTGGGGCTTGGCCGAGCCTGCGGCCCCTGCATCGCCGGCCTGCGCTGCCCCAGGAGCGGCCTGGCCGGCTTGCATGTCGGCGTACATCTTCTCGCCCAATTTTTGACTGGCCTCCATCAGGGCCGTGTTCTTGGCCTCAATGGCTGCCTTGTCATTGCCCTTGAGAGCTTCTTCCATATCGGCGATGGCTTTCTCAATTTTTTCCTTCTCGCTGGCCTCGAGTTTTTCGCCATATTCGCCCAACGATTTCTTGACGCTGTGTACCAGCGCATCGGCATTGTTCTTGGCCTGTACGAACTCGACTTTTTCCTTGTCCGCTGCGGCGTTGAGTTCGGCGTCCTTCACCATTTGCTCGATCTCGGCCTCCGACAGGCCCGAGTTGGCCTTGATGGTGATCTTGTTTTCCTTGCCAGTACCCTTGTCTTTGGCGCCCACATGCAAGATGCCGTTGGCGTCGATGTCAAAGGAGACTTCGATCTGGGGCACGCCTCGCGGGGCCGGGGGGATGCCCTCAAGGTTGAACTCTCCCAGGGCCTTGTTGACCGCTGCGATCTCACGCTCGCCCTGGAAGACCTTGATGGTCACGGCCGGCTGGTTGTCTTCTGCGGTGGAGAAGGTCTGCGCGAATTTGGTCGGGATGGTGGTGTTCTTCTTGATCATCTTGGTCATCACACCACCCATCGTTTCGATGCCCAGAGACAGCGGTGTGACGTCGAGCAGCAACACATCGGTGCGGTCGCCCGAGAGGACCTGTCCCTGAATGGCAGCGCCCACGGCCACGGCTTCGTCGGGATTGACGTCCTTGCGGGGCTCCTTGCCGAAGAATTCCTTGACCTTGTCCTGCACCTTGGGCATGCGGGTCATCCCGCCGACCAGGATCACGTCGTGGATGTCACCCACGCTCACGCCGGCGTCCTTGATGGCCACGCGGCAGGGCTCGATGGTGCGCTCGATCAGTTCATCGACCAGACTCTCGAGCTTGGCCCGGGTCATCTTGATGTTCAGGTGCTTGGGGCCGGTCGCATCAGCGGTGATGTAGGGTAGGTTGATATCGGTGGCTGCTGAACTCGACAGCTCGATCTTGGCCTTCTCTGCGGCTTCCTTCAGGCGCTGCAGGGCCAGCACGTCCTTGGACAGGTCTACGCCTTGCTCTTTCTTGAACTCGGCAATGATGAAGTCGATGATGCGCTGGTCGAAATCTTCGCCGCCCAGGAAGGTGTCACCGTTGGTGGACAGCACTTCGAACTGCTTTTCGCCATCGACGTCAGCGATCTCGATGATGGACACGTCAAACGTGCCGCCACCGAGGTCGTACACGGCGATCTTGCGGTCGCCCTTTTCGTTCTTGTCCAGGCCAAAAGCCAGCGCAGCCGCAGTGGGTTCGTTGATGATTCGCTTGACATCCAGGCCCGCGATGCGGCCGGCGTCCTTGGTGGCCTGGCGCTGCGCGTCATTGAAGTAGGCCGGCACGGTGATCACGGCCTCGGTGATGGTCTCGCCCAGGTAG
>JBILUT010000009.1:0-13434 GCA_044370875.1 Polaromonas sp.
CCGAGCACTACCACGCCCTGCAGGCCCATCACGACAAGGCCAGTCGTGCCGCGCGTAAGAAGAGATTTGAAGCCGAGTTCGGTGATTGGATCGCTGCTCAAAATGCCAGTTTCGAGGTCCACGGTATTCCGGGAGCCGACCTGCGCCCGTGGTGAGCCACCGATGGCCCAGTACGATGTTTTCGCCAACCCGAGCCACAGCGCTGCCGATGGCATCCCCTACGTGGTGGTGATACAGAGCGACCTGCTCGACGCGCTTTCAACGCGGCTGACCATGCCACTGGCCGAACTCGATGCGGCAATCAGGGTGCCCACTGCCCTGTGCCCTGTTATCGTGGTCAAGGGCAAGCGCCTTCATGCACTCGCGCACTATGCTGCGCCGCTGCCCGCTAAAAGTTTGCGGCGAGCAGTCGACAACGTGTCGGCGCAGGCCAGCGCATTGGTGTCCGCTGTGGATGCAGTGATGTCTGGAATCTAGCGTTCACGGACTCAGCGAGCCACAGCGGCCAGACCGAGTAATCAGTGCTTTGCACTGAAGTACCGGCGCGAAAAGAGCAGGGGGATACCGAATATCAGCCCAGTTGACGTGTTGAGCAGCACATTGCCCCAGACGCCATGGGCGATGGAAAACGCTGTGTCGATAAGAAACCAACTGGCCAGTGGAATGGCAATGGCGTTCCAGGCGTGCGGCCGGCCTTCTATGAACGGACCCCTGGCCAACACGATGATGCAGATCATCCAGCCCGCCATCACGGCGCCGATGATGCCGTTGGCAAACCAGATGTAGCCCTGGGCCTGACTGGGCACCGCAACTGGGATGGACGGCTGGTGGAAGTAAACCAGGTTGAAGATGGCTTCCCCGAGGCGAGGCGCCAACAGCAAGGTCAGGCTCAGGACGATGACGACAGCCGCAGCGGCCTGGATTAGGCGCGACCAAAAGAGCAGTGCCGGGGCGGCTGTTACATCTGCTGGATCTTCCGTTATCTTCATGCTGTTTCAAGCTTCAGGGCCTTGACGCCCGAAAGGGTCTTGCTCGCTTTTACCGCCGCACGCGTTTGCCAGAGGTCATAGGCCGCCTGCTGTGCCAGCCACACTTCAGCGGCCCCGCCATGGTTGCGCCCCAGCCAACGCTCAAGGCGCAGTGCCATTGAAGGGCTGATCGCAGCCCGCCCATTGAGCACCTTGGACAAGGTGTTGCGGTCAACGCCTAGCTGGGCAGCGGCTTCGCTGACCTGCAGATTCAAGGCAGGCAGGATGTCGTCCCTCAAAGAGAGGCCGGGGTGTGGGGGGTTGAACATTGAACGCATGGTCACCTCAGCGGTCATCCCGATGATCTGGGAGTATGACACCACGGTTTGATGCACCAAGTTAAGACGGTGATGTTAGACCGCACCCCTTAAGTGATACCTCAAGATATTTTTGGCTCGATTATGAGCATCTCTCATCGCCAATCGCACCTGAGACTGGCAAAGGTGTTTGTATTAGATCTGGATTGGCTGTCACTCGACGCTTATTTTCCGCTCTCTGACAACTCGTCCCCACAAGACAATTTGTTGTTCTATGAAGGCCTGGGCCTGTTCGGGAGTCGTGCGCTGCATCTCGCCCCCGAGTTGGGCGACACGTTGGCGAACTTCTGGCGTATCCAGAGCCCGCTGAAATGCCGTTGCCAATCGATTGACAACGGCCGGAGGGGTTGCTGAGGGCACAAAAACGGCGTTCCATTCGTAAATCTCGGCGCCTTTGACGCCTGTCTCTGCCAGTGAGGGAACGGCAGGAAGGATGGGAGAGCGCTTGGCAGAGGTCACGGCCAGGGCGCGAAGCTTTCCGCTTTGAACATGTTGAAGCGTCGAGGCCAGATTTCCAAAAAAGAGCGGGACTTGGCCCCCAATCACGTCGTTAAGGGCGGGGCCACCTCCCTTGTAAGGAATATGAACCATGTCGATGCCGGTGGCAGACTCGAACAACGCGCCAGCCAGATGCTGCGCAGAGCCATTGCCCGAGGAGGCGTATGCGACTGAATCCTTGGCCTTCTTGGCCATCGCAATCAGGTCGGCCACGTTCTGAGGCGCGAAGGCTGAGTTGACCAGCACGACATTGGGGAAGAGTGCGACGACCCCGACGGGTTTAAACGCCTTGAGACTGTCGTAAGGCAGTTTGGGATAGAGCGCAGGATTCACCGCGAAAGAGGAGGCGTCGAGCATCAGCGTGTAACCGTCGGCAGCTGCCTTGGCAACAGCGGCAGCGCCAATCTGGCCACTTGCACCAGGCCTGTTTTCGACGACCACGGATTGCCCCAGTGCCTCAGCCATTTTGGGCGCTATAAGCCGTGCCATCGCGTCAGCGCCGCCCCCCGGCGGGTAAGTCACGATCAGCGTGATGGGCTTGGTGGGAAAACTCGAATCGACCTGGGATAAGGCCAGCGAGGGGCTAAGCGATAGCCCTAGGCTCAAAAGAGCCAACTGCCCGACTTTCATCACCGTCATTAGATGCCGCATGAGAGGTCTCCTTTATTTGACATGTGCCGTGTAGGTAAATGAATAGGCATCTCCGCGCGTCGTACGTCGCTCGACGCAGCGACCGGCTATGTCGAAGGCCTGGCGTTCAACCAACACGCATGGGTGACCAGGCTCCAGTCTCAGCCGACTCGCTTGCCTGGCGCTGAGATGCGAAAAACGCAGTTCGTCCTGCGCATGTTGAACCACAAGCCCACATCGTCTTTGGTACATCGGGTAGAGCAGATCGTCCCAGTCGGCCGTGCTCGAGTCGGCCAGAGCTCCAAACATCGGAAGCGGCAGCACAATGGTTTCGAGCAAGCAGGGGTGCCCTTCGATACTGCGCAAGCGCTCGAGCTGCATCACCTGCCCCGAGGTCTCCAGGGCAAAGGTTTTGGCTTCGGCCAGCGAGGGATGGCGAAAACGCCTTTGGAGAATCTGAGATTGCGGCGCAGCGGCGTTGGAACTGTCCGATTGAAAGCGAAAAAACCGCATCATGGACGCGCTGTCGAGCCCCCTGCTGACGAAGGTTCCTCTTCCGTGCTCCCTCCGCACAATGCCGTCTTCGACCAAAAGAGCCAGCGCTTGTCTGAGAGTTCCCAACGCAACGCCATAGCTGCTGGCCAAGGAGGCTTCCGATGGAATCATGTCTCCGGGCTTCCACTCCCCATCCAGAACCCGCTGACGCAAAGCTGTTGCCAGCGTTCCGTAGCGACTTTGACCCAAGAGGGGAGAAACTTGAACCATCATTTTTAATTCTAGTCATCTAGATGACTAGAATGTAGCACATGGATTTGTTGACCTCAAGCGTCCGAGTTGACTGCCACTTTCATGTCTTTGAAGCCGGCCAAGCCGTCGCCCAAGCTCGTTATGTGCCTGCCTATGCGGCCACGTTCAAACGGTGGTCGGAGCAAGCCCGTGCTGTGGGAGTGAGCCACGGCGTGTTGGTGCAGCCCAGCTTTCTGGGGGAAGACAATCGCCTGCTGCTATCGACCCTGGCCGCCCACCCGGACCGATTGATCGGCGTGGCCGTCGTTTCCCCGCGGACAGCTCCACATGAGCTTGCTGCCATGAACGCTCTGGGTGTCCGCGGTGTGCGCTTGAATCTCTCGGGGCGTAGCCACGACTTGTCAGACTGGACGCGCGAGCATCCGTTCTGGGATAGTCTTCTTTCCATGGGCTGGCATGTGGAGGTTCATACCGACCCCGGGCGCTTGCCGGATGTGCTGCCCCAGCTACCTTCGAGCCTCCATGTGGTGGTGGACCATATGGCCAAGCCGCTCAAGCCCCATCCAAGCGATCCGACCCTCCGGTTGCTCGGTCGCTTAGGCTCGGGTCGTGTGAGCGTGAAACTCAGCGGTGGCTATCGTCTGGGCGATGTTGATCCCCAAGAAACCACCCATTCACTGCTTGAAGAACTAGGCTGTTCTGCGCTGCTGTGGGGAAGCGACTGGCCGTGTACGAACTTTGAGACCTGGGCAGACTATCCGTCGCTATACACCAGCCTGACGCAGTGGTTGCAGCATGCGCATCTGGAGGAGATCATTCGCATTAATCCGTTGCGGCTTTACTGGGGCGTCGGGAAGGGGTGAGCGGATGGGGGGGTAGCATGGTCCCAATCCCCAATACCCGAAAAAATGGGGGTCTGAAAAATGAGCGAGTTGGCTAAATGATTCCCTTTGGCCCGCCAGAACAAGACTTGCCCGCTGCCTCAGGCGCGCAAATCGGAGAGCCGAGGGTGTAAAAGCACAGCGGGGTTGATCACATGTGGCGGCAACCGACCTTCAGCCACCAGGCAGGCCGCATTCGCCACACTGCGGTTAGCCCGAGAGTTCATCTCGTCGGTATAGGCTAGGTTGTGCGAGCCCACGATCACGTTGTCCATGGCGAACAGCGGATGAGCTTTTCGGGGCGGTTCGGTCTCATACACATCGATGCCGGCGCCAGCGATCTGCCCAGCAGTCAGCGCCTCTACCAGTGCAGCTTCGTTCACGACCTCGCCGCGGGCGGTATTGATCAAGTAGGCGTGCTTTTGCATCAGGCCCAGCGCCCTCGCGTCGATCAGACCCCGGGTTGTTTCGTTGAGCGGACAGCACAGCGCCACGAAATCTGACTGTGCCAACAGCTCATGGAGCGCGACGGGTTCGACTCGGAGTCCGGCATAGCGCGCCTGATCCACGCGCGGAGTGGTGCCGAGGTGACGCATCCCCCAGGGAGCGGCCAGCCGCAACAGTTCGAGACCGATGTTGCCCAAGCCTACGACACCGAGTGTGCGCCCCGTCAGGGCCATGCCGGTTCGGTTCCAGCGGTCTGACCAGCGCCCTGCACGCGTCGAGCGGTCGCGCGTGAACAGCTCGTGGGAGAAAGCCAGCATCATGGCCATCACCGAAGACGCTACCGGCCGCGCCACGGCGTCGGGCGTGGTACACACCAGCACACCGGCGTGGGTACAGGCCTCCACATCGATATGGTCGAATCCGACGCCGTTTCGTGCCAGCAGACGCAGCCGAAGTTCGCCTGGTGCATCTGATGCAAGGAGCGCGCCGTCTACCGGGTTCCGCTTAATTAGCAGGGCGTCATAACTGCAGACGTCCTCTCGTGTGATGGGTGAAAGCGCTGGCTGCTCAAGAAAGTTGACTTCAAGACCATGCTGGGCCATCAATAAGCTCCAGGCCTGATCGTCGAATGTTCGCTCGCCCGCCGAGGACATAAAGTCTCGACTAATCCCCACCCGGAAGCGGCGCGGTGTCAATGGCAACCCCGTGCGAATACTTGGCTCACAGTTGTACCTTTGCCGTACGCGCGACTTTGGTCCATTTTTCGATCTCGTTTTCAATGAAACGGCGCGACTCGGCAGGCGGGCTCGCAACCGGGTCGGTCCCTTGTGCCATAAGTTTCTCCCGCACATCGGGCATCTTCATCACGATGGATAGTTCGCGGTAAAACTTGTTCAGAATATCCGGCGGCGTACCCTTGGGCGCAAAGTAGGCAAACCAGGCTACCGATTCAAAGCCGGGGTAGGACTCGCTGATCGTCGGCACGTCCGGCAGCTCGGGATTGCGCTGCAGGGTGGTTACCCCCAGTGCCCGTAACTGCCCCGATTTAATGTGCGGGATAGCAGGTGGCAGATTGCCGCAAAAAACGCTGACCTGACCGGCGATGACGTCGTTTACCGCCGGTGTCGCGCCCTTGTAAGGAACGTGCAGCATATCGATGCCAGCAACCATCTTTAGGTATTCACCAGTCAAGTGTGCGGACGTTCCGTTTCCGCCGGAAGCAAAGGAATACTTGCCGGGTTCTTTCTTGACCAATGCTACGAATTCAGCCAGCGTATTAGCCGGGACGCGCGGATTGATCACGCAGACATTGGGCGCCTTGTTAATGAGAAGAACAGGCTCGAAGTCCCGCAGCGGGTGGTAAGGCAGGCTGGCGTACACCGCTTGGTTAATGCCATGCGAGCCGGCCGTACCAATCATGAAGTTGTAGCCGTCAGGCGGCGCAGCTTTTCCCGCCATCGTCCCAATGATGCTGCCCGCGCCCGGCTTGTTATCAATGATGAAAGGTTGACCCAAACGTTCTTGCAGCTTTGCGCCAATCAGCCGGCCAGCCAAGTCCGCACCGTCGCCCGGTGTTCCGGGAATGATGATCCGCACTGGCTTCGCGGGCCAAGATTGCTCTGCACCCTGCGCCTGCGCTACACCGTACGGTAGCAAAAGAGCGCTTGGAAAAATGAGAGATACGAGCCATTTTGCGATCGTCATACGAACCACCTTTGATCAAAAAAAAATGGAAAATGTCGATTTCTAGAAGACTAATATTAATATGAAGTAGTCCAATTCATTATTATTTGATCAAATTTTTCACGTGAAGCACGCTCACTCCTCAATCGCCTTGAACGACACAGAAATTGCCGACCAGCTTCGGGATAGCATCGTGAAAGGCGCTTTTGAGCCCAACAGTCCTCTGCGAATTGATGCGCTGGCGACTCACTTCGGCGTGTCGCACATGCCCGTTCGGGAGGCCCTTCGGCGGCTGGAGTCCGAGGGCTTGCTGACCATGATTCCCAACCGCGGTGCACGCGTGGTGGAAGTCACGATCGACTTTGTTGCCGACCTGTTTAACTTGCGCATCCTGATCGAGGCATTCTTGGCGCGTCGTGCCGCAGAACGCATGACGCCGGACCAGCTTGTTAACCTGTATGCCATCCAAGCGCGCTACGAGGCCGCTGCGCAGAACCGAGACGTAGATGCGGCGCTGATGGCCAATCGCGAGTTCCACACCGAAATCAACTTGATTGCGGGCAACCGCGACGGTAGCCTGATCCTGGACCGGCACTGGCGCCTGATCAGCGCGCTGTGGCGCGGTTATGGTTACCAGCCGGACCGCTTTGCAAGCGTGATTGCAGATCATCAACAGTTACTGATGGCCTTCGCTGACCGCGATGCTGAAGCTGCAGAGGCGCTATCCGCAGCGCATTCAACCCGGGCCAAGCAGAGCCTGCTGCGCCGCATGCGTGAAAGCGGACCGAAAAACCGGTGAAATCTGCATAGCCAAGAAGCTTTTGCACACGAGTACCTTCATGAACGCTGAGACTATCCGGGCCATCGATCTTCACCACATACAGGTCACGCCCAAGACGACTTGGTCGTTCTTGGAGCTCGGTCTGGCCGATGGCACCACGGGCTGGGGTGAGGCTTCGCTGATGCATTCGCCTGGGCTGCTGGACGCGCCGGCCGTAAGTGCCAAACAGGCGCTGATCGGGCATACGCTGACCCGACTGGATGAGTTTATTGCCGCGCGCGGGATGACTCCGATGCCACAGGCTTCCATTGCCAGCGCACTGGAGCAGGCCGCTTGGGACGCGCGGGCTCAGCAGGCCGGTTGCGGCGCGGCTGAGCTGCGAGGCTCGCCCGCTCGCAAACAGGTGGCCTTGTACGCCAACATGAATCGGCGTACCACCGACCGATCTCCTGACGGGTTTTTCATCAGTGCCCAGCAGTCGGCGGCTGCGGGCTATTCTGCGCTGAAGGTCGCGCCGTTTGACCAGGTGACGACAGAAAACGATTCAACGCCTGAAGGCCGACGCTTCATCGACGAGGGCCTTGCGCGTGTGGCTGCCGTCCGCCAGGCTGCCGGCCCGGACGTTCAGGTCTTTGTTGACTGTCATTGGCGCTTTACCCCCGCGACAGCGTCCGCCGTGCTGCGCGAGCTGGCTGTGATGGGCGTGACCTGGTTTGAGTGCCCTCTGCCAGAAACTCCCGAGGCCATTGGCGCATTGCGCAAACTGCGTGCTGAATCCAACGCACTGGGCATGCGGCTGGCGGGCCTAGAGGAATTGACGCATCCCGACGCCTTCCGGCCCTGGCTGGAGGCGGGTTGTTATGACGTGGTCATGCCGGACGTCAAGTACGCCGGTGGAATCAGTGGCGTCTTGCGTGTTGCCGAACTGGCAGCGCAGTACGCCACAGCCTGCGCGCCTCACAACCCTACGGGCCCGGTGTGCCATGCTGCCAGCCTGGTCGCCTGCGCAATCGGTGTCAACATGGAGATGCTGGAACACCAGTACGACGAAACGCCGGCCTTTTGGAACTTGGTCGGGGGCGACCTGCCTCAACCGCAAGGGGGCGTGAGCGCCCTACCGACTGGGAACGGTCTGGGTGTGGCTATACGGTATTGAATTGCACCTCGGCTTGATTCCTTGGTACCAAATTTTTATTGAAATTTGGCCCTAGTTAGTACATCCGCATTTTCCTGATGTGCAACATCGAAATGCTCATTGATATGCAACTGGACTATTCCACATCCTAGGGGCGTCTGAAAAATCCCCGGAGATGGCCTCGCAGTAGCGGAGTCGCAAAGCCGAGTCATGCGAAGGCTGCAGCGGCGATTGCTGCGACCTCAGCGCTTCTGCAGCCGCGTATGGCGAGGAGCGTCATTTGCATCCTCAGACTTCCATCCTCTTGGTTGGTATGCCAGAAGGGGCGCAGGTCAGTAAACACTGCCTTCCGTTTTAGTCCAGCGGATCAGCGCGCGCGCGAAGGGCGAGCCGGTGTGACGGTATTGCGGGACGCACGTCGCAGCGCTTGGACAAGCGCTTGCATGTCGGGCAGGTTAGCGACCCGTTCGTGTACGACCAGATTAACGCTGGCGCGCTCAAAGGGGTGCGCCAGCAAGACCTCTTGCACACCAGACTGCGGACCGTAGTGCTGCAGCGCCGATTGGGGGCAGATAGTGAAGAAATCGTCCGACTGCCCCACCATAGAAAGGTTGGCATGGTACGTACCCGACTCGATCTCGGGCTCTGGCGGCAAGACACCTGCTGCCAGAAATGCGGCATCAAAGACCCGCCGCGTACGCGTTCCTCGTGGAGCAACAATCCAGCGCGCCGACGCGAGATCGACCAGCCGGGTGCGCCGTGGCAATCGACGGTGCAAGTTGCTACCGCAAGCGATACTCAAGCGCTCCTGGTAAAGCGGCACCAACGTCAGACGCTCGGACGTCAGCTGTGCCACTTCCGCAGCATCCAGCACCGCGATGATGGCGTCCACTCGGCCCGACAACAAGCTATCAAGCAGCTGAACCAATGTGGACTCGGCCATGTGGAAGCGCAGCGGTGGCTCCTGCTTTCCCAGTTGCGCTAATGCGTGAGGCAGCACCTTTGCCCCCACGAAGGGCATATAGCCCACCCGCAGGCGCGGGCGCGGTGGCTGAGCCTGCACCTCCTCCCAGGCCTCCTCCACCCAAGCCAGGCTCACCCGAACACGACACATCACCTGATGACCTACCGGTGTGAGCTGCGCGCCCTTCGAGTTGCGCGCAACCAGCGGCTGTCCGAATGCGGCCTCCAAGTCGTGCAGCATGCGGGTGAGCGCGGGCTGGGTGAGGGATAGCGAATGTGCGGCGGCGGTCAGTGAGCCGTGCTCATGAACGAGTTCCAAAAGGCGGAGCTGGCTTTGGCGAAGGTGCCTAAGGGCCTGTGTGGCTGAGCGGGGAGTGACCATCAGAAAAGCTTATGAATGGTTGACTAAATGTGAATTCTCTTCATGGTGTACTTTGAGGACACTGACTGTTTATCAGTCCTACTCTGGAGACACCTCGCATGATCACCTCTTTTTCTAATTTACACCGCAGAGCCTGGTTGCGTACCGTCGTGGGCTCTGTCGGGGTCTGTAGCCTGCCTTTCGCCGCCCTTGCACAGGGTTGGCCGGGAAGGCCCGTCCGTTTCGTTGTGCCGTATGCCGCGGGTAATCAGGCGGACATCGTTGCGCGCTTGCTGGCAGAGGAGCTGAGTAAAAAATGGAGCCAACCCGTGGTGGTGGACAACCAGGCTGGGGCGGGAGGAGCTATCGGGGTGGCGCAAGTTGCGCGCGCTGCACCCGATGGCTACACCATCGGTTTCGCCGCGATTGCGGCTCTGGCGATCACGCCGCACATCCAAAAGGCGCCGTACGACCCGCTGGTAGATATCACGCCGCTAATCGGCGTCACCGAGGTACGCGGCAATTCCTGGGCCGTGCATCCTGCACTACCGGTGCGAAATGTGCAGGAACTTGTTGCGTTGGCGCGCAGCCGCCCGCAGGGACTCACCTACGCCACGCCCGGAAGCGGCACCATTCCGCACCTGAACATGGAGATCCTAGCGCGCGCGCTGCAGATCAAGTTGATCCATATCCCGTATAAAGCGGCGGTGGCTGGCGTCGCGGACGTGATGGCCGGTCAGGTGGACATGGTCTATGACGCACTCAACCTTCTCAAGCCCCAGATCGACGCTGGCAAATTGCGAGCGATCGCCGTGAACGGAAGTGTACGCAATCCCTTGTTGCCGGATGTGCCTTCCTTCGGCGAGCAGGGTGTGCGAGCCGATACCCGGAATGCGTGGCAGATGGTGATTGCGCCTCGCAATGTGCCTCGCGAAATCGCATCGCGTATCAGCGCTGATGTTGCAGAACTCCTCGGGCGTTCGGACTTCACCGCGCGCCTCCCGTCTGGCTCGGACCCTCTGAACCTCTCTATGGGCCCCGCTATCGAGCGCGTGCGTACCGAGCACGCCTTGTTTGGCAGCATGGTGAAACAGCTGGGCATCCAAGCGAGCTGATCGATGGAGCACAGCGCCCCGCGGAGCCCCGAATGGATGGTGCGCAGGCTGTCCGGTAACCCCTTGCTCACGCCCGAGTCGCATCCTTTGGCGGGACACAACATCCAGGGGCCTTCGGTCATCGCGGTACCCTACTGGGCGCCCCAGGCCCTGGGTCGCTTCTACATGTACTTCGCAGATCACAAGGGCCTGCGCATTGGGATGGCCTACGCCGACCGGCTAGAAGGACCATGGACGGTCCATCCAGAGGGGGTACTGTCGTTGAAAAAATCGAGATTTCCTACGCAGCCTGTCGTTCCAAGTCCTGATGCTCCACCGCTGTCTACCCCTGATGATTGGGCACCGCCGCACATGCGGGGTATCCCGACAGTTTTGGAGGATGCCACGCTACCGCATATCGCGTCTCCAGATGTCCATGTCGACGATGCAACGCGCAGCATTCGAATGTACTTCCATGGCCTGGAGAGTTTTGGCTGTCAACGCACGCGCCTGGCGATCTCCATCGACGGCGTTCATTTCGATGTGCAGAGCCCTGAGTCACTCGGCCCATCCTACTTTCGGGTGTTCCGGTATCACGAGGCCGTCTATGCGCTGGTCATGCCGGGCATCCTGTACCGCGCGCCAGACTGGGATGGCCCGTTCGAGAAGGGACATGACCTCTTCGCGGAGCGTCGCCAACGTCACTCTGCGCTGCTTCTGCAGGGCTCCACACTGTGGGTTTTCTGGAGCCGGGTAGGCGACCTGCCCGAGCGCATACTCTGCTCGCGTGTGGACCTCCAAGGCCCCTGGACTGATTGGCGTGCGGGCCCTGCCTTTGAGGTGATTCGGCCGCAATACGACTGGGAAGGTGCCGACCAGCCCTTGGAGCGCTCGTGGCGATCCGCCATCGGCCACCGTGCACACCAGCTGCGCGACCCGGCCGTATTGCAGCATGAGGGCCGAATTTGGCTTTTCTACGCGCTTGCAGGCGAGTCCGGAATCGGTGCCGCCGAGCTCTTGCACGCCCAATGAGCAGTACCTGCGCACTGGATGTCATCGCTGCAGGGGAGGCCATGGTGGTATTTACGGCGCAGCAGGTTGGGCCGCTGAACACTATGGCGTCTTTCGGCCGCTTTCTTTTCGCTGCGCTGCACCACGCGGGGCCTTCGCTTCTCGAGCCTTCAGCGCCTTTCAGGCGTAGGCGCTGCCAGTCAGCTGCGCGTTGTTTGTACGCGAGACTCGATACATCCTCATGGCGCGTGCAGAAATCATTGCCAGCCGTAAAAGCGAGCCCACTCCGTGATCTGACCCTCTTGTCCGATGGCGAAGTACTGAGGGTGCTGGGCCCCTGTTGCACAAGCATGGTTAGGCAGGATACGAAGACGCGTGCCTATCGGGAATCGACTGGCAATGTCTGGGTCCGTGCCCTCGGTTAGCGAGACAATGCCGTGTTCCTGGTTGGCGGCACTCATCACATAGCAAGGTAAGGGCTCGCCCGCTTCGTTGCACACCAGTCCGAAGCCGAAGTCGCGCGGCTGCTTTTGCGTGCCCCGGTCGCGGCTCATGGCCATCCACCCCGCATCGACGATCGCCCAGCCTTTTTCTGCCTGGTGCCCGATGACCGTGGTCATGACGCTCAGGGCGATGTCGTCCACGCTGCACACACCCACGTTGTGCATGACCAGATCGAAGAAGACGTAGACGCCGGCTCGCAGTTCAGTCACTCCACTTAGATGCTCGGCGCGCAACGCCGTCGGCGTAGACCCGACGCTCACCACCGGGCATGGCAGTCCTGCCACACGCAGTCGCTCGGCAGCGCGCACGGCACCGGCGCGCTCCTGTTCGGCGATGTGGCGCAATTGGTCGTCGCGGTAGAAGTCGTAGCTGGATCCCGCATGCGTCATTACGCCACCCAGGCATGCGCCGCCGTCCTGAAGGGCGTGCCCGATCTGTAGCAGCAGGTCGTCCTCTGGCTTGACGCCGGACCGATGCCCGTCGGTGTCGATCTCGATCCAGACCTCCAGCTTCTCCTGGTGCTCGATACAGAAGGCTGCGATGGCCTGTGCCGACGCCAGGTTATCCGTGATGATCTTGAGATTGCAGCCGCGACGTCTCAGCGCTAAGACCTGTGGCAGCTTGGCTGGAACCATGCCGACGGCGTAGAGGATGTCGGTTAATCCGCATGCGAAGAACTGCTCGGCCTCCTTCAGTGTGGAGACCGTGATGCCTTGCGCGCCCGCAGCGAGCTGTGCCTTGGCAATATCGCGGCACTTCGCCGTCTTGACATGCGGGCGCAGTTTGACGCCGAGCGCTGCGGCGCGGGCTTGCATGCGGGCAATGTTGCGCATCATCCGCTTAACGTCGACCAGTGCGGCCGGTGTTGGCAAATGGGACAGTGATGTCATAGAGGTGAACTTTAGGGGGCGGCCGGCTTAATTGTTGGGCGCTACAAATTGTACGAAATGTCTGATATTTGACAAAACGTTCGATAATCTCCACACTTCAATCTATGGCCAAGAAAAATTCGGAGCAGCAACTGTTGCTGGCGCAGGTCAAGAAGATCGCAGAAGGTCTGGCGCAGACCTTCGCGCCGTTCACTGAAGTGGTGGTGCACGACCTCCTGGACCCAGCCCATGCCGTGCTCGCGGTACACAACAATCTGTCGGGCCGGCGGGTGGGCGATCCGGCCACCGAGCTCGGCCTGGCTCGGATCCTGGATCCAGGGTATGAGCAGGTCATCGCAAACTATCCGAACCGGTTCGCAGATGGGCGCCAGGTCAAGAGCACGTCGATCGGCATCAAGGACGCCCAGGGCAGGTACGTCGCCGCACTTTGCATGAACGTGGACCTGACGCTCTTCCGGGGCTTC
>JBILUT010000217.1:0-3735 GCA_044370875.1 Polaromonas sp.
GATGAAGCTGCAGATCAAGGTCAACCCCGAAACCGGCGTGATCGAAGATGCCCGCTTCAAGACTTACGGCTGCGGTTCTGCGATTGCATCGAGCTCGCTGGTGACTGAATGGGTCAAGGGCAAGACGCTCGATGAGGCGGCCAGCATCAAAAACAGCGCCATTGCGCAAGAACTGGCCTTGCCGCCGGTCAAGATTCACTGCTCCATCCTGGCTGAGGACGCTATCAAGGCGGCTGTCAACGACTACCGCCAGCGTCACGGGCAAACCCAGACCGCCTGAGGGGCGCTGCCTTCTTCATCTTTGATTGATCCCCAATGTCTGTCACCCTCACCGACGCCGCCGCCCGTCACGTCAGCCGCTACATGGCGCGGCGGGGTAAGGGCGTTGGCATTCGCCTTGGGGTCAAGACCACGGGCTGTTCGGGACTGGCCTACAAGCTCGAGTATGCCGATGAGGTGGCCTCTGAGGACGTGGTCTTCGAAGACAACGGGGTCAAGGTGCTGGTCGATCCCAAGAGCCTGGCCTACATTGACGGAACCGAGCTTGACTTTGTGCGTGAAGGACTCAATGAAGGCTTCAGGTTCAACAATCCGAATGAGCGGGATCGCTGTGGCTGCGGTGAATCCTTTCGCGTGTGAATCTGCAATCCGACGACTTTGAGCTGTTTGGTCTGCCCGCACAGTTCGAATTGAACCGATCCGATGTCGACGCTCGGTGGAAGCATCTGCAGCGGCAGGCACATCCAGACCGTTTCGCCGATCAGGGTCAGGCCGCCCAGCGTCTGGCCATGCAGTGGTCGGTTCGCATCAACGAGGCGTACCAGCGACTGAAAGATCCGCTGCGCCGAGGCGCCTATCTATGCCAGTTGCGTGGGGTGCCGGTGCGTGCCAACGACAACACCTCAATGCCCGCTGATTTTTTGATACAGCAGATTCAGTGGCGTGAAGCTCTCGACGAGGCCGCTGATGCTGCCGGCTTACAGCAGCTGGCTCAGCAAACTCGGCACGAGCACGATCAACGACTTGCCCAACTGGCCAAGTGTCTCGATCAGACTCGCGATGTCGCTCAGGCCGCCGAGCAGGTGCGCGCCCTCATGTTCATCGAACGTTTTGCCCAAGAGATTGATGACCGTATCGACCGGATCTGTGCCTGACCTGCTGCCCGCCCCCTTGCCGTGTGCAGGCTTGAGCGTGCTGGCCTGAGGCTCGAGGCCGTCGCAGTTTTTCAATCGGATTTTTCTGACCCTCTTTTGGCATGGCTCTTCTGCAGATTTCTGAACCTGGACAAGCCCCCGATCCCCATACGCGCCGGATTGGCATCGGCATCGATCTGGGCACCACCCATTCCCTGGTAGCTGCCGTACGGCATGGCGTGCCCGAGTGTCTGCCCGATGCCGCCGGCCGGGTGATTCTGCCCAGTGCGGTGCGATATCTTGATGGAGGACGCCGGCAAATCGGCCACGAGGCCCTGGCAGCCCAGGTGGAGGACCCGGCCAACACCATCGTTTCAGTCAAGCGCCTGATGGGGCGCGCCATGTCTGATCTGGCTTCGCGGCCTTCCTATGAATTGGTCGAAAAGCCTGGCATGGTGGCCATCCGTACGGTGGCCGGCGAGAAAAGCCCGGTAGAAGTCAGCGCTGAAATTTTGGCCGATCTGCGCTATCGCGCTGAGGATAGCTTTGATGCCGATATTGATGGGGCCGTCATCACTGTACCGGCTTATTTTGATGAAGCACAGCGCCAAGCCACCAAAGATGCCGCCCAGCTGGCTGGCCTGAATGTCCTGCGCCTGATCAATGAACCCACGGCTGCTGCGCTTGCCTACGGGCTTGATCATGGGAGTGAGGGGCTGTTCGTTGTGTATGACCTCGGCGGCGGCACTTTTGATGTGTCGGTGCTGCGCTTGACACGAGGTGTTTTTGAGGTGGTGGCTACTGGGGGCGATTCCGCATTGGGCGGTGATGACTACGACCAGGCATTGGCAGACGCCTTGGCCACTCAGGCTCAACTGGGTCCCTTGTCCCCGTCGGCGCGGGCGAGCTTGTTATGGCAGGCCCGACAGGCCAAGCAGGGCCTTAGCGAGTGCGATGCGCTAGAGCTGGTGTTTGAGCACCAGGGTCGCAAGCATGTCTGGCCGCTTGAGCGTACCCGTTTTGAGCAGATCACCGATGCCTTGACCCAACGCACCATGGCGGTGGTCAGACGCGTGCTGCGTGATGCGCGCCTGAGCCCTGGCGACGTGGATGGCGTGGTCATGGTGGGGGGCTCGACCCGCATGCCGGTGATCAGACGCGTGGTGCATGAGTTCTTTGGCAAGGAGCCTCTGACCAACCTCAATCCCGATGAGGTGGTGGCTCTGGGTGCAGCCATTTCAGCCCATCAGTTGGTGGGTCACCGCGGGGCCGATGATCTGCTCTTGCTCGATGTCATTCCCTTGTCGCTGGGGCTTGAAACCATGGGCGGGCTGGTTGAGCGCATCGTGCCGCGCAACCAAACCATTCCGACGGCCATGGCGCAGGATTTCACCACCTACCAGGACGGACAAACAGCGCTGGCCCTGCATGTGGTGCAGGGTGAACGGGACCGGGTGGCCGACTGCCGCAGTCTCGCCCGCTTCGAGCTGCGTGGTATTCCGCCTATGCCCGCGGGTGCGGCGCGAATCCGAGTGACCTTTACGGTCGATGCCGACGGCCTGCTGACGGTCAGCGCCCGTGAGCAGGTCAGCGGTGCGCAGGCGCATATAGACGTCAAGCCCTCTTACGGCCTGTCCGACGATGAAATCGCCCGCATGTTGCGCGAGGGGTTTGCCACTGCCGAGCAGGACATGCAGGCCAGGGCCCTGGCCGAGGCGCAGGTGGATGCCGATCGCCTGATCCTAGCCACCCGCAGCGCCATGGCCGCCGATCCCCATCTGCTGCCCGAGCAGGAGAGGGCGCAGATTGAAGGCCTGTTGGCCGACTTGATTCGCGAGCGCCAAGGCAGTGACACCGCCCTCATCGAAGCAGCCTGCAAGGCATTGGCGCAGGGCACTGAGGCTTTTGCCGCCCGACGCATGAATCAGGGCATTGCGCGCGCGCTGACCGGCCGAAATATCGAAACCCTCTGAGTCTTTCCATGCCCATCATCAAGGTCTTGCCTCATCCCGAATACTGTCCGCAAGGGGCGCAGGTCAGCGCGCCAGCGGGAACTTCCATCTGCGAAGCCCTGCTGGATAACGACATCCCGATTGAGCATGCCTGTGACATGAGTTGCGCGTGCACCACCTGCCATGTGGTGGTGCGGCAGGGGTACGCCTCGCTCAATGAGCCCGACGAGAACGAGGAAGACATGCTCGATCGGGCGTGGGGCCTGGAGCCGCAATCGCGCCTGAGCTGTCAGGCCATCTTGGCCCAGGACGACCTCACGGTTGAAATCCCCAGGTACTCCATCAACCACGCCCGAGAAAACCACTGAGTCGACGCACTCTGACTCAGGGCTGAAAGAGTTCGGACTTTAAATCCAGGCAGGCGGCCAGTTCAGGCGGCATGCCGGGAGCGCCGGCCATTAGATAACTGCGAATCCGCGGCGCTGGCCGCCAGGGGCTGGTGCTGCCGCTCCAAATCGCCCCTTCAACAATCTTCAGGCCCTCGCCCTCTCCACGCAGCGTGACCACGGCCGGGCTGAGCGACTCAAACGACACCTCGACCAGCCACCAGGGACCCGCCTGGAGCACAGTCAGTGCGCGGGCGGTCTGAG
>JBILUT010000216.1:0-3735 GCA_044370875.1 Polaromonas sp.
CCCTTTGTTTGTTTGACAGGTACTTGGTTGTTTTACTTATAATGCTCAGCTACTAAAACAAGACGCTCGTTTCCGAACGAGCGCTGTAATCTGGAAGTCATCGGGTTCGCTTAGACTTTTCGTCCCCGAGGGGGCGCTTGGGGTTTGGTTCCGAATCACCGCGGCTTCAACGGGCATCTTGAAAATCGAATCGAATTCCCATCCTTCAGAGTCGCGAGATTCGGGGGGCATCGGTCAGCGGTCTCCCGGTGGGGATCCATGGCGTGATTGGGGCGATGAGGCGCAGGATTTCGTGGCGCCTTTGAGCCGTGAGCAGGTGGTGCGGATGGGGCTGGACAGACCGTCGGTGTCGGTCTGGCGAGTGCTGCTGTGGCAGGCTCTGTCAGGCGTAGGGCTGGCGGCTTTGCTGGCTCTGGTCGATCGGTCTTGGGCCTGGTCGGCCTTGTACGGTGCGGCGGCGGTGGTGCTGCCTGGTTTGGTTTTTGCGCGCGGTTTGACCGGGCGCTTGTCCTCGATCAACGCGGGGACGGCAGTGGCGGGCTTCTTTGTGTGGGAGTTCGTGAAGATCGGTCTGACGCTGGCCATGTTGTTGGCGGCGCCCAGGCTGGTAGAAGATTTGAACTGGCCGGCTTTGCTGGCTGGTCTGGTGGTGACTATGAAGGTGGTGTGGCTGTCCGTGTGGGTGCAATCCCGCCGCAGTCGGGCCTCTGGAGCAAATAGGAAGAACGGGCAATAAGATGGCTGCAGACAAGGAATTGACCGCCGGTGAATACATCGTTCACCACTTGGGCCATCTTCAAAACAAGAAGCCCGAAAGCGTGCTTGACTTCTCGGTCTTCAACCTCGACTCCCTGTTCTGGGCCATCGTGCTGGGTGTTGTGGGCACCTATTTTCTTTGGAAGGCCGCTCGCAAGGCCACGGCCGGCGTGCCCGGGCGCTTTCAGGCGGCTGTCGAGATTCTGGTCGAAATGGTGGAAAACCAGGCCAAGGGCATCGTTCACAGCGCCGAGAGCCGCAAATTTGTCGCCCCGCTGGCCTTGACGGTCTTCGTCTGGATCTTCCTGATGAACGCCATGGACCTGCTGCCGGTCGATCTGATTCCGGCCATCTGGCATGGGGTGGCGCCTGCGATTGGCGCCAAGGATTACATGCGCGTGGTGCCCACCGCCGATCTGTCGGTCACCATGGGTCTGTCGGTGGCGGTCTTGCTGATCTGCCTGTACTACAACGTCAAGATCAAGGGCCTGGGTGGCTGGGTCCACGAGCTGTTTACCGCCCCGTTTGGTGCGCATCCCGTGCTCTGGCCGTTTAACTTCATGATGCAGGTCATCGAATTTGTGGCCAAGACGGTCTCTCATGGCATGCGACTGTTCGGCAACATGTATGCCGGCGAACTGATCTTCATGCTGATTGCCCTGATGGGCGGCGCCTGGTCGCTGTCGGCCACCGGTATCGGTCTGGCGATTGGCCACATCATTGCCGGTTCAGCCTGGGCTATCTTTCACATTCTGATCATCACCCTGCAGGCTTTTGTGTTCATGATGCTGACCCTGGTCTACATAGGCCAGGCGCATGACGCCCACTGATCGGGTGCCCTCAGCAAGGTTTTTTCGGTTTCTTTTTTCTCTCAACCCTGTCTCTTTAGGAGTTACATCATGGAAGTTATCAGCTTTGTTGCCCTGGCCGCCGGCCTGATCATCGGTCTCGGCGCCGTCGGTGCCTGTATCGGTATCGGCATCATGGGCAGCAAATACCTGGAGTCTGCTGCTCGTCAGCCCGAACTCATGGGTGAACTGCAAACCAAGATGTTCCTGCTGGCTGGTCTGATCGACGCGGCCTTCATTATTGGTACCGGTATCGCTCTGTGGTTCGCCACGGCCAACCCGTTCCTCGGCCAGATCGCCAACCTGCCGAAGTAATTGTCGCCGGCCCTCGTGCACAGACCCGGATTCCACCGCCATGATGGCGGATGGCGTCGGGGAAAGGAATCCAAGTGAGCATTACCGGTACCCTCATCATCCAGATCATCGTCTTCCTGATTCTGGTGTGGTTCACGATGAAGTTTGTCTGGCCGCCGATCACCGCGGCCCTGGACGAACGGGCGCGCAAGATCGCCGACGGACTGGCCGCGGCTGACAAGGCCAAAGCGGACCTGTCTGCGGCCAACAAGCGTGTCGAGGAAGAGTTGTCCAAATCCCGCAACGAATCGGCCGTGCGTCTGGCTGAGGCCGAGCGCCGCGCCCAGGGCATGATTGAAGAGGCCAAGGCGCGGGCGTCGGAAGAGGCGGCCAAGATCATCGCGGCCGCCCGTGCCGAAGCCGACCAGCAGGCGGTCAAGGCCCGTCAGGTCCTGCGTGAAGAGGTCGCTAGCTTGGCGGTCAAGGGCGCCGAGCAGATTCTGCGCCGTGAAGTCAACGCAGGTGTTCACGCCGAACTTCTCAACCGCCTGAAAGCCGAGCTCTGAAGTCATGGCTGAACTTGCCACCATTGCCCGTCCCTACGCTGAGGCGCTCTACAAGAGCAGTGCCTCAGACCTCAAGGGCAGCCTCGCCTGGCTGGAAGAGCTGGCTGCCATTGCGGCCGATCCGCAGCTTCAGCAACTCGCAGATGACCCCAAGGTCACGGCGGTGCAAACCTATGAGGTCATCACGGCCGTCTGCAAGGCATCGCTGCCTGACAAGGCGCGCAATTTTTTGCGCACTGTGATCGACAACGGACGCCTGGCGGCCCTGCCCGAAGTGGCGCGTCAGTTCCGCGTCTTGGTCAACACGCAGACCGGAACCTCTGATGCGGTGGTGCATAGCGCTTTCCCCATCGAGGGGCAGGCCTTGGCCGATCTGGCGGCCACTTTGGAAAAGCGCTTCGGTCGCAAGCTCGCACTGTCGGTGCAACTGCAACCCGAGCTGATCGGCGGCATTCGCGTCGTGGTGGGTGACGAGGTGCTGGATACCTCGATCAAAGCCCGTTTGGAACAAATGAAAGTGGCGCTGATCGCCTGATTCTGGGCGAGGGGCACTCAACAACTTGAAAGAAGGAAAGAGTCATGCAGCTCAATCCCGCAGAAATTTCTGAACTGATCAAAAGCCGTATCGAGGGCCTGGGCGCCAGCGCCGATATTCGCAACCAGGGCACGGTGGTGTCTGTGGCTGACGGCATCGTTCGCATTCACGGCTTGTCCGATGTGATGCAGGGTGAGATGCTGGAGTTTCCCGCCACCAAAGAAGGCGTGGCCACTTACGGCCTGGCCCTCAACCTTGAGCGCGATTCAGTCGGCGCCGTGATTTTGGGTGAATACGAGCACATCGCTGAAGGCGACACTGTCAAGTGCACCGGCCGCATTCTTGAAGTGCCGGTGGGCCCCGAGCTGATTGGCCGTGTGGTCAACGCGCTGGGCCAGCCTATTGACGGCAAGGGCCCGATCAATGCCAAGATGACTGACGTGATCGAGAAGGTGGCTCCTGGCGTGATTGCCCGTAAATCGGTGGATCAGCCGATGCAAACCGGTCTGAAATCGATTGACTCCATGGTGCCGATCGGTCGTGGTCAGCGCGAATTGATCATCGGTGACCGTCAGACTGGCAAGACCGCCGTTGCAATCGACACGATCATCAACCAGAAGGGTCAGGACATGACCTGTATCTACGTGGCCATCGGTCAGAAGGCCTCGTCGATCAAGAACGTGGTGCGCGCGCTCGAGCAAGCCGGTGCCATGGCCTACACCATTGTGGTGGCCGC
>JBILUT010000218.1:0-3730 GCA_044370875.1 Polaromonas sp.
TGCCCGCCAGTCGGGTGCCCCGATGCTGCGCTTTGCGGATCTGAGTACCGACGGGCCGTGGCTTGAGTGGGCCCGGCAGCTGGCGCCGCGCATGCTCGAGCATCACCCCGGGCTGGCCGAGCAGCACGTACAGCGCTGGCTCGGCGGCCGGGCCGATTTCGTCAAGGCCTGAGTGGGCATGAAGGACAATTTGCGGCCATGACCCTGACCGAACTCAAGTACATCGTGGCGGTAGCGCGGGAGCGGCACTTCGGCAAGGCCGCCGAGGCCTGTCATGTGTCGCAGCCCACGTTGAGCCTGGCCATCAAGAAGCTCGAGGAGGAGCTCGAGCTCAAACTGTTTGAGCGTAGTGCCAATGAGGTGTCGGTCACTCCGCTGGGCGAGGAAATCATCCGACAGGCTCAAGGTGTGCTGGAGCAGGCTGAGGGCATCCGCGAAATTGCCAAGCGCGGCAAAGACCCGCTCGCTGGCTCCTTGCGTCTGGGCGTCATCTACACCATCGGCCCTTATCTCTTGCCTGATCTGGTGCGGCAGGCGATATCGCGTCATCGGCAGATGCCGCTGATCCTGCAAGAGAACTTCACCGTGAAACTGCTGGAGCAGTTGCGCACCGGCGAGATTGATGCGGCCATCCTGGCCGAGCCCTTTCCAGACACCAATCTGGCCATTGCGCCTCTTTATGACGAGCCCTTTGTGGCAGCCGTTCCCAGCAGCCACGCATGGGCGCGGCGCAGCAGCATTCGGGCTGAAGAGCTCAAGCATGAAACGATGCTGCTGCTGGGCAACGGACATTGCTTTCGAGACCATGTGCTGGAGGTCTGCCCTGAATTTGCCCGTTTCTCCAGTTCAGCCGAAGGCATTCGCAAGAGCTTCGAGGGCTCGTCGCTGGAGACCATCAAGCACATGGTTGCGGCCGGCATGGGCATCACCCTGTTGCCGCGCTTGAGCGTGCCAGAGGGTGCCCTGAAGGACGGCGGTAGCAGCCGACGAGCGCGGGCGGGCTCGGCCGCGGCCGCCTTCATCCGTTACCTGCCATTCGAGGGACACGCGCCCAGCAGGCGTGTGGTGCTGGCCTGGCGTCGCAGCTTTACCCGCTATGAGGCGATTGCCGCCTTGCGCAATTCCATCTACGCCTGCGAGTTGCCCGGTGTGGTTCGCCTGTCCTGAGGGGCTTTTGGGCTCTTGCGCCGATGTCAGACCCCACCGCTATTGACCCGCAGACCGCTCGCTGGCGGCTTTACCTGGACTTGATCCGGTGGGATCGGCCGGCCGGCTGGCTGCTGCTTTTGTGGCCGACGCTCTCGGCGCTTTGGCTGGCCGCGGGTGGCTTCCCGGGATGGCATTTGCTGCTGGTGTTTGTGGTGGGTACCGTTCTGATGCGCAGTGCCGGTTGCTGCATCAACGATGTAGCAGACCGCAATTTTGATCGTCATGTCAAACGGACGGCGCAGCGGCCGGTCACCCGGGGTGCCCTGACGGTGGGGCAAGCCTTGAGGTTAGGCGCCGTGCTCGCGCTGCTGGCTTTTGCCCTGGTGCTGACCACCCACCCGGTGGCGGTGGCTTGGTCGTTTGCGGCACTGGCCATTGCGCTGATTTATCCGTACGCCAAGCGGTGGCTGTCCATGCCGCAGGCGGTGCTGGGCGTGGCCTTCAGCTTTGGCATTCCGATGGCCTATGCGGCAGTCCGCGGCGAGGTGCCGGCGCAGGCTTGGGGTTTGCTGCTGGGCAATCTGTTCTGGGTGCTGGCCTATGACACCGAGTACGCCATGGTCGATCGCGACGACGACCTGCGTATCGGGATGAAGACCTCAGCCATCACACTGGCTCGTTTCGATGTGCTGGCCGTCGCATTGTTTTACGCCGCCTATCTGTGCTCCTGGGCCTGGTTGCTCGACGCCTACGGGCGTTCAATCTGGATGACGCTGGCCCTGGGCTGCGCGGCCGCGCAGGCCGCGTGGCATCTGTGGCTCATCCGCACCCGTGACCGGAGTCGCTGTTTTTTGGCCTTTCGCATGAACCACTGGCTGGGCCTGACCGTCTTCATGGGGGTGGCGCTGTCGGTTTGAGGCCTCCCAAGCGCCGGCGCATTTGTCGGTGCGCTGGCGTGTACCCTGGCTTTCAGGCGCTGCGCCCAAATTCCTCGCCGAGTTCACGCGCTCGTACTTGCGCCGCGATCATCGCCGCCATGAAGTGTTGCTTGAGTCCGGCGGAGTCCATGGTGCTGATGGCTGCGTGGGTGGTTCCACCCTTGGAGGTCACGCGGGCGCGCAACTGCTGGGGCGACTCTGCGGAGCCGGCGGCCAGGGCCGCCGCGCCACCGAAGGTGGCCAAGGCCAGTTGCTGCGCCTGCTGCGGCGACAGGCCCATGCTGATGCCGGCCTCTATCATCGCCTCGAGAAAATAAAACACATAAGCGGGCCCCGTGCCCGAGAGCGCCGTGACCGCATTGAGCTGGTCCTCGTGTTCCAGCCAGAGCTGCTCTCCAGTGCTGCCGATCACCGCCTCAATGCGATGCCGTTCTTGGGTGCTGACGGCGGGCCTGGCATAGAGCCCGGTGATGCCTCGCCCGATCAAGGCCGGGGTATTGGGCATGGCTCGCACGATGCGCTGGCTGCTCAGCCAGGCCGCCATGCTGTCGGTGCTGATGCCTGCCGCTACGCTGAGGTGGAGCGCTTCTGGCGTGTGCGGCGCGGTTTGCGCGGCCGCCTCGGCAAACTCCTGGGGCTTGATGGCCCATACCACCAGAGCGGCGCGGCCGAGGCCGGCGTGGGCCTGTTCGCAGGTCCGCACGCCCCACTGGGCCTGCAGCCTCTGGCGTTGCTCGGCCATTGGTTCGACCACCTCGATCAGGTCTCCCTCCAGCCCCTGGCGCCGCAACCCGCCGATCAGGGCGCTGGCCATATTGCCCCCGCCGATGAAGGCAATGGCCTGGAGGTCAAGGGTGCTTGAGGTCATGGCTTGCTCAGAAGGGACTGAAGAGGGCTGAGGTTATCAGACCTCGGGCGACAGGCCTGTCTTGAGCTCGGTGGACCGCTCCGGACAGCGGGCCCGACGGCATTCGCACCAAAATGGTGCAGATGGGCTGGCTGCCCTGGATCGCTGGCAGATCGGGCCGGCCCCGCGGAATCCGGGGCGACCGGTCATGAGTTCAAGAAGAAGGGGCAAGAGGTCAGTTGACCCTGATCTGCGGATCGGTTATAGTCGAGGGCTTCGCGTCGCTCTGAGCGGCGCTTAGGCTTTCGCCCCAAGCGTATGCGCTGCAAACGGTTTGCAGTTCAGATCGACGGGCCCAAGACTGACTGGCAAGGTACGCAAGGCTGTTTTTCAGCCTTGGCCAAGCCGGGACAAGTTGGGAAACTTACAAATGATTCAAACGCAATCGAGACTCGATGTTGCTGACAACACGGGTGCCAAGTCTGTCATGTGCATCAAGGTGCTGGGCGGATCCAAGCGCCGTTACGCCAGTGTGGGCGACGTGATCAAGGTCAGCATCAAGGAAGCGGCCCCGCGCGGCCGTGTCAAAAAAGGCGAGGTGTACAGCGCCGTTGTGGTTCGTACCGCCAAGGGCATTCGCCGCGGCGATGGCTCGCTGATCAAGTTTGACGGCAACGCGGCCGTGCTGCTCAACGCCAAGCTCGAACCCATCGGTACACGTATCTTTGGCCCGGTCACGCGCGAGTTGCGCACCGAGCGCTTCATGAAGATCGTGTCGCTGGCCCCCGAAGTCATC
>JBILUT010000219.1:0-3720 GCA_044370875.1 Polaromonas sp.
TCTGGTGATCGGTAGCGGTTTTGGTGGGCTAGCGGCCGCCATTCGCCTGCAGTTGCGGGGCTGGCAGGTCACGGTGCTGGAAAAGCTCGATGCCCCAGGGGGTCGCGCCTATGTGCACCGTGTCGACGGTCATACCTTTGATGCAGGCCCAACCATCATCACCGTACCGGCCCTGCTCGAGGAGCTGTGGCAACTGGCCGGGCGTCGCTTGAGCGATGACATCACGCTCAAGCATCTCGATCCGTTCTACCGCATTCGCTTTGACGACGGCGATCATTTTGACTACAGCGGTGACATTGACCGCATGCGTGCCGAGGTACGGCGCATCAATCCTGCTGACGCAGCTGGTTTTGAGCGTTTCATGCACGAGGCCGACGACTGCCACCAGCGCGGCTTTGAGGTGCTGGGCACCAAGCCCTTCAACACAGTGGGCGATCTGTTGCAGGCCATACCCTCGATCGCTCGGATGCGCGGTTGGCGCAGCCTGCACCAGATGGTGGCCGGCCACCTCAAGCACCCCAAGCTGCGGATGGCGATGAGCCTGCAGAGTCTGCTTATCGGCGGCAATCCCTATTCGGTAACCTGCGTCTACAGTCTGGTCAACGCCCTGGAGCGTCAATTCGGGGTGCACTGGACCATGGGAGGTACCGGGTCCCTGATCACGGCCATGACCGGGCTGCTGCGCAGTCTGGGCGGGCAACTGCGGTGCCAGGCCGAGGTGCGGCGGATTGATGTCGAAGGTGGCCGCGTCAGCGGCGTCACGCTGCAAGGCGGTCAGAGCTTGCGAGCTGACATCGTGGTGTCCAACGCCGATGCGGCCTGGACCTACCTCCATCTGATCGATCCGCAGTGGCGGCGCAGCTGGCCTGATCGTCGCGTCGAGCGCGGTCGCTATTCCATGAGTCTGTTCGTTTGGTACTTTGGGACCGATCGACGCTATGACAACGTACCGCACCACATGATGGTGCTCGGGCCGCGCTACAAGGAATTGCTGGACGACATTTTCCGCAAACATCGTTTGAGCAGCGATTTCAGCCTGTACCTGCACCGGCCCACCGCCACCGATCCATCAATGGCGCCACCGGGTTGCGATACCTTTTATGTCCTGTCACCGGTACCGCACTTGGACAGCGGCACTGATTGGCGGACCCAGGCCGAACCGTACCGGCAGGCTGTGGCGCAGGCGCTCGAACGCACGGTGCTGCCCGGACTGAGCCAGCATGTACGAGCCTCCTTGATCACCACCCCGCTGGACTTCCGTGACCGCCTTCTGTCCTACAAGGGCGCTGCCTTTGGACTTGAACCGCTGTTGCTGCAAAGCGCCTATTTCCGTCCGCACAACCGCAGCGAGGATTTGCCCGGTCTGTTCATGGTGGGCGCCAGCACGCACCCCGGTGCGGGTGTCCCGGGTGTGCTGATGTCGGCCAAGGCCCTCGACCAGGTGGTGCCTGATGCATCCGTCTACAAACAGCGGGGCTTGCCCTCGCTCACAGGAGGCTGAATGTTGATGCCCACGGTGCAAACACTGGCCCTTCGGCGTGAGCAGGACCTGCAGGCCTGCGTTGCCCTGATGCGGGGTGGATCGCGCAGCTTCTTTGCGGCCAGCCGGCTGTTGCCTGCGCGAATGCGGGCTGCCAGCATTGCGCTCTACGCGTTCTGCCGTGTGGCCGACGATTTGGTCGATCAGGCTCAAGCTCGCGGTGATGATGTGCATCGCAGCCTCGATGAGTTGCATCAGCGGCTCGATGCGATCTATCAGGATCGTCCCCAGGGCTTCGTCGAGGACCGTGCCCTGGCCGTGGTGGTACACCAATATGACTTGCCGCGCGGTCTGCTGGAAGCCTTGCTGGAGGGCTTCGCCTGGGATGCGCAGGGACGCCGCTACCACTCGCTGGAGGATTTGCACGCCTACGCTGCCCGTGTGGCTGGCAGCGTGGGTGCCATGATGTGCTGGATCATGGGCGGCCGCAGTGCCAGCACGCTGGCGCGGGCCTGCGAGTTGGGCGTGGCCATGCAGCTGACCAATATCGCCCGCGACGTGGGGGAGGACGCACGACAGGGGCGGCTCTATCTACCGCGCCTGTGGCTCGAGCAGGCAGGCCTGGACGCACAGGCCTGGCTGCACACGCCTCATATTTGCGCGCCCTTGCAGGAGGTCATCGAACGGCTGCTCAAGGAGGCTGATCGCCTCTACACCCAGGCGACGGCCGGTGTGGCCGGCCTGCCGCGTGATTGCCGGGCAGCCATCGTGGCTGCCCGGTTGATCTACGCCGAGATCGGGCATCAGTTGCGGCGAGAGGGGCTCAATCCGATCGACCACCGGGCGGTGGTTTCACGGTCGCGCAAACTGACTTTGCTCAGCCGGGCCTGGTGGCCGATGGGGTCAGACGCGGAACAAGCCTACGCAGCGCCTTTGCCCGCTATTGCCTATCTGGTCGACGTCTGCGAGCGAGCAGGCGCCCAGCCCTTCCCGCCGCGGCCGAGGTGGGTCAGACGGCCCATGGGGCAGCGTTTGATCTGGATGATCGAATTGTTTGAGCGTCAGCAGGTCCTGCGCCGCTCGGCCCGCTGAAGGCTCAGCACAAAGAACTGGCGGCCAGGGGCTGCGATGCGCTGCCTTCTAGCAGAAGGGTCAGCACCGACTCTATTTCTTCAATGGAGGCGGGCTTGACGATATGCGCCTGAAAGCCGTTGGACAGGCAGCGCTCTCGATCCCCCGAGGCACCCCATCCGGTCATGGCGGCCAGCCTGATGTGAGGGTGTTCGCAGCGCAGCTGGCGTGCCAATTCGAATCCATCCATGCCCGGCATGCTCAGATCCAACAGGGCCGCCTGTGGCTGTAAGTGCCGGGCCTGTTCCAGGGCCTGCTGGCCGTCGTAGCAGGCGCAGGCCTCATGGCCGAGACACTGCAGAGCTGATGTCAGGGTGTCTGCCCCGTCGACGTTGTCATCGACGATGAGAATCCGGCCGACCGGCGTGCGACCGGCGGGCTGTTGCGGCTGCGACCCTGAGGTGCCGCCATTGCCTTCGGCGCTTGCATGGACCAGCGGCAAGCGGATGCTGAAGGTACTGCCCTGACCTGGCCCGGCGCTGCTGGCCGTGATCTGGCCACCATGCAGTTGAATCACCTTTTGTGCCAGAGCCAGCCCCACACCGAGCCCGCCTTCAGCCATGCGCCGGTTGCTGGCCACCTGGGCGTAAAGATCAAAGACACGGGTTAGGTCGTCGCTGTTGAGCCCGATGCCGTTGTCCTTGACGTCGATCAAAACCACGTCGTCTTGTTTTTGGGCGCGTAGTTCGATAGAGCCCGAAGGCGGTGTGTATTTGGCTGCGTTGATCAGCAGGTTGGCCACCACCTGCGTCATGCGCACCGGATCGACTTTCACATAGATAGGGGCCTGAGGCAGGTCTATCTTTAAATGGTGACCGCGGTCGCGTACGGCTGCCGCTCCGATCTCCAGCGCACCCTGTAAAAGCTCTTGCAGGACAACGCTCTGGCGGCTTAGGCTGAGCTTGCCCTGGTTGATGCGCTCAATATCTAGCAGCTCGTCGATGAGCTTGACCAGATAGCCGAGCTGTCGCTGCATCATGGCGCAGGTGCGATCGATCCCCGGTGTATTTCCCTGCATGCGTAGCAATTGCAGAGCATGGTGCATGGGAGCCAGCGGGTTACGAAGCTCATGGCTGAGCCGTGTCAGGAACTCCGACTGGTGGCCGTTC
>JBILUT010000220.1:0-3709 GCA_044370875.1 Polaromonas sp.
TGATCAAAACGTCCGTCGTAATCCCACTTGAACAGAGACAGGGTTGTAGCGAGGTTGAGACAGTCGACCCGTCACCCCTTCTTCTGCTGGCAATTCAACCTTACCTACGCGCAGTAGCCGAACATCTGCGGCCAGCCCCCAGGAATTGCCGAGCGGGATCTCGGTGCCACCAATAAGTTGGAGGGCGACCTTGCCTTTCTTGGACCATGCGCGGTTTGTACCGCCCGAGTTGATGTCGAAATCAATCTCCTGAACCCACCCCAGACCAGCGCCCACGTAGGGTGTCCAGCCTCCAGCTTGGCCGATGAAGCGCCTGAGGCCGTTCACGAAGATGATGTTGGAAGCAAAGTCTCCATTCGATGTGAGCGTGGATCCACTGCGATTGAGCGACTTGAGGTCATGCCGGCGCCAGTTCCATTCCAGTTCGGATGCCCAACCATTGCCGTAGCGAAACCCGATATCGCCGCCAAGACCCAATCCGCTACCAAAAGTGGCCTTCAAACCAGAGCCGAAGCCCGCGTTACCCACCTCATCGAAAGTGGTCGAACCGAGATTGCTTGCTTGCGCGTAGACCGTGGCATAAAAGCCGCGCGGTTCGGTTTGAGCCAAGGAAGTGCTGGTCACTCCGAGCATCATGGTCGATATAGAAAATACTGCAAAAAAGCGAAGAGGTGTCATGGAATGCTTCCCTATTCCTGAGGTTAATGAGTCATCGGAATGATTCTTCTGCAGACACTCATGCCGACGAACAACCAATGTAGGAAAAGCTACGGGTGTAATGCCAGTGTTTTTGAATGATCGGTTGATTGGATGAACAAGCGGCTTAAATCGCCCCTGGTAAAGCATCAGCCAAAAAGTCATAGACCGCCCGAATCCGTTTGTTGGTTCGGATCTCCCTGTGAACAGCCAGCCAGACGGGTAACGGGTCAATATTCAACTTCGGCAGTAGGGGTACAACCGCAGGCTCCGTCCGTATCAGGTGCTCACTGACGAACCCTATACCCAGCCCAGCGCGTACCGCTTGCCATACAACGATCAAGTCGTCGGTGCGGAACGCAAAGTTTTCCCGGTCAACGCTCAGACCTCGCGCGGCGAAGCCTTTTAGGGTCTCTTCATTACGGTCGCCGCCAATCAGGTCGTGTGAGAGCAGATCAAGCGGTCGACGTGGTATGCCGCGCCGACGCAGGTAATCCTGATGGGCACATGCCCTGAGTGCCACCTTTCCTACGCGCTTGGCGATGACCGTGGCCTGCTCAGGCTGGACCATGCGTACCGCGATATCAGCCTCACGTCGTAAGAGGTTGCTGACGGCATTGCTGGATACCAGTTCCACTTGAACTTCAGGCAGGGTTAAGCGCATTTGTGCGAGCAAAGGCGGGAGCACATAGCACGCGACTGGTTGGCTGGCTGTGATCCGTACTGTTCCAGATGTAGAACGATCAGAGCCTGCCACGCTGCGCGCAAGCTGATCGGCTCCGCTTTGCATGAGGCGCGCCGACTCAGCCAGACGAAGTGCAGCCTCGGTGGGCAGCAGCCCCCGTCCGGTCCGCTCGAAGAGAACCAGACCCACCTGTGATTCGAGCTCGGCCATATGCCGGCCGATGGTGGGCTGACTCGATTGCAACTGGCGCGCGGCGGCAAGAAGACTGCCATGGTCTAGAACGGCCAGGAATGAGCGCACAAGGGACCAGTCAAACAAGGTATTCATAAATGAAATTCAGGTTTAAAAAATTAATCAATTGTGTGCATAAAAAAAGATCCAGACAATGCCTGACAAGACCTTCTTTGATGGCGTACCCAGTGAAGGTCCGTCAAACTGGAGATGAAGATGGGGCTGGCAAATTCGGTGGATACCAACTTAGAGTCTCTTCATGGTGGATCCGAAATAGTCTCAAGCCGACGGTCCTTCATTCGCATTCTTGGAGGCGGAGCCGTACTTGCGGCCGCAGCCCCGCTGAGCGGTTGCAGCAGTGAATTCCCCGATGCTGCGGTGCAGCCCTGGCGCAGCCCCGATCGAGAGACCGATATTCGGCGCTTCATGCTCGCCCATGCACTGTTGGCACCTAATCCGCACAACCGCCAGCCCTGGATCGCCGATCTCCGAGAACCCGGGCGCATCCATCTCATCTGCGATGGTGATCGGCTCCTGCCAGAGACCGATCCTTTCGGGCGACAGATCCTGATTGGCTGTGGCGCTTTTATTGAGCTGGCCGCGATCGCCGCCGCCCAGAGGGGCATATCGGTGAAGGTCGATCTCTTTCCGGGTGGACCACCCGCCGACCAGGAACTACCCAAAGGTAGCCGCGTGACGACTCTGGTGCTGGGTGACCACGGCAGTGCACCGGCTGACCCCCTGTTTGCTCAGATCTCGCGCCGGCATACGCGCAAGACCGCGTATGCGATAGATCGCGCCTTACCTGAGGCCCTCGTGCGCAGTTGGGGCGAGACGGCCGCTAGCTTCGGGCTGCGCAGCGGTGTGGCGACCGGTGTGGCAGCCATGGATCCGATCCGCCGCATCACCCGCGAGGCCTACGAGATCGAGACCATCACGGCGCGCACCTGGCTCGAGTCAGCCCGCCTGATGCGTATTGGGCCAGCGGCTATCGCCGCGAATCCCGATGGCATCAGCCTGAACAGTCCTATGGTTCGGGCGCTGCACACGGTCGGCCTCTTCGACCCGATGGAGGTACCTGCACGGGGCAGCAAGACGCTGGAGCGTGTGATGGAGCGCTGGGTGCCTTTCGAGACGGCCAGTGGCTTTCTTTGGTTGGCCAGTCCGGACAACTCGCGCCCCACGCAGGTGGCGTCTGGCCGTGCCTATGTACGTGCTCACCTGCTGGCCACTGCAGCGGACGTGGATATGCATCCGCTGTCACAGGCATTGCAGGAGTTCACCGAGATGCGTGCACAGCGCGTGGCGATACATAAAACGCTGGGTCTCGACGCATCTGGCGCGACGCTGCAAATGCTCTCGCGTGTGGGATTCGCCACCGAGTCGCGTGGTCCGAGCCCGCGCCGCAGTCTGGGGTCGATGCTGCTGACCTAAGTTTGTCCGGTTGGTTCGCAGTGGTTGGCATGGCGCGCTTGCTATGCTTCATGCCCAGACCGAGAGTTCGAATCCCCGGCCGCACCAAAAAAAAGGGGCTGAAAACTGAGCGAGTTAGTTAAACAATCCCTTCCGCCCCGACCCGACAAAACAAGACCTGCTAACCCGCTCAGCCGGATCGCAAAAAGCGCTCAGAGCCCCGCGCCGCGCGCAATCTGACTCATGCCCTTGGCGCGCGGGTCTACGAATGGCTAAAATGGCCATCGTTTCAAGGACCCCTCTATGCGCGTTACTGCCACCGAAGCCAAGAACCGTTTTGGTAGCCTGTCCGCTCAGGCTAAACGCGAACCGATATTCGTGGAAAAAGCGGGTCAACTCGATACCGTGATCCTCTCTGCCGAGCATTACCATGCCCTGAAGGCCAATCACGACAAGGCCAGTCGTGCCGCGCGTAAGAAGAAATTTGAAGCCGAGTTCGGTGATTGGATCGCTGCTCAAAATGCCAGCTTCGAGGTCCACGGTATTCCGGGAGCCGACCTGCGCCCGTGGTGAGCCGCTGATGGCCCAGTACGATGTTTTTCCCAACCCGAGCCGCAGCGCTGCCGATGGCATCCCCTACGTGGTGGTGATACAGAGCGACCTGCTCGACGCGCTTTCAACGCG
>JBILUT010000221.1:0-3707 GCA_044370875.1 Polaromonas sp.
TGGAAGCCCTGGCTGGCTCTGGCCTGGGCTGTGGTGCTGGCCTTGTTCTTCTGGCTCATGCTCGGAGGTTTTGGCCTGAGCCGCGTCGAAACCGATCGCTGGGGCGGTCTGCCCTTGACCATTTTGCTGTCGACCTTGTCGATTGCGATGGCCTTCCCGCTGGCGCTGCTGGTGGCCTTGGGTCGCCGCTCCGAGCTGCCGGCCATCCGTACGGTCTGCACCTTGTATGTAGAACTGATCCGGGGCGTGCCCTTGATCTCGGTGCTGTTCATGGCCTCCTTCATGTTTCCGCTCTTCATGCCGCAGGGCACCAAGATCGACGTCCTGATCCGGGTTTTGGCCGGCATCACTTTGTTCGCCGCGGCTTATCTGGCTGAGGTGATTCGGGGCGGCCTGCAGGCCATCCCCAAGGGGCAAGTGGAGGCGGCTGCATCCTTGGGGTTGTCGTATTGGCAGACCCAGCGCAAGGTGGTGCTGCCCCAGGCCTTGGCCATGGTGGTGCCGGGCATCATGAACAACTTCATTGCCATCTTCAAGGACACCTCGCTGGTGACCATCGTCAGTCTCTATGAGCTCACGGGCGCTCTGGGTCTGGCGCTCAACTCCGATGCCGATTGGCGTCCTTACAAGATCGAGGGCTATGTCTTCATCGCCCTGATCTACTTTGCCTTTTGCTTTGCGATGTCGCGCTACAGCCTATGGGTGGAGGCGCAGGTCAACAAGGGCAAACAACGCTGATTTATTGGACGGTTCCTATCATGAGCACTCCCATCATTTCTTTCGACAAAGTCAATAAATGGTACGGCAATGACTTTCACGTCTTGCGTGATATCGATCTGAACGTGGCCAAGGGCGAGCGCATCGTCATTTGCGGGCCCTCGGGTTCGGGCAAGTCCACCCTGATCCGCTGCATCAACCGCCTGGAAGAGCATCAGCAGGGGCGGCTGATGGTCGATGGCATCGAGCTCTCTGATGACCTCAAGGCGATCGACACCATCCGCAAGCAGGTCGGCATGGTTTTCCAGCAGTTCAATCTGTTTCCGCATCTGACGGTGCTGGAAAACCTGACCCTCTCACCCATGTGGGTGGGCAAGCTACCCAAAAAAGAGGCCGAGGAGCGCGCCATGCTGCAGCTCCAGCGGGTGCGCATCGCCGAGCAGGCTCACAAGTACCCCCTGCAGCTTTCGGGCGGGCAACAGCAGCGGGTGGCCATTGCCCGCGCGCTGTGTCTGACGCCCAAGATCATGCTCTTTGATGAGCCCACTTCAGCCCTCGATCCCGAGATGATCAAAGAGGTGCTTGATGTCATGATTGAACTGGCGGGGCAGGGCATCACCATGCTGTGTGTCACGCACGAAATGGGCTTTGCCAAGGCGGTGGCCGACCGGGTGATCTTCATGGATCAGGGCCAGATCGTCGAGCAGAACACCCCCGAGCAGTTTTTCAACCATCCGCAGACCGATCGGGCGCAGGACTTCCTGTCCAAGATCCTCGGTCACTGAGGCGTCAGGCCGTCCGCTGCGGCGGGCGGCCCCGGCTGTGACGCTCGCGCGGTGAGGCACCGCCAAAGGCGCATTGGCCCCGGGGTGGTCTTAGCCCTTGAGCTTGCGCGCTACATCCAGGGCGAAGTAGGTCAGCACCCCGTCAGCGCCGGCCCGCTTGAAGGCCAACAGGCTTTCCATCATGACTGCATCGTGGTCCAGCCACCCGTTCTGGGCCGCAGCCTTGATCATCGCGTATTCGCCTGAGACCTGATAGGCGAAGGTGGGCACCTTAAATTCATCCTTCACCCGCCGCACCACATCGAGATAGGGCATACCGGGCTTGACCATCACCATGTCGGCACCCTCGGCGATATCCATGGCCACTTCCTTGAGCGCTTCGTCGCTGTTGCCCGGGTCCATTTGGTAGACCTTTTTGTCTGCCTTGCCCAGGTTGCCGGCCGATCCGACCGCGTCACGGAAGGGGCCGTAAAACGCACTGGCGTATTTGGCGCTGTAGGCCATGATGCGGGTGTGAATATGCCCGTCGGCTTCTAGCGCTTGGCGGATGGCGCCAATGCGCCCATCCATCATGTCGCTGGGCGCCACGATATCCACGCCGGCAGCGGCTTGGGCTAGCGCCTGTCGGACCAGCATGGCTACCGTTTCTTCGTTGAGGATGTAGCCGGTTGGATCGAGCAAGCCGTCCTGGCCATGGCTGGTGTAAGGATCCAGGGCCACATCCGTCATGATGCCCAGCTCCGGGAAATGCTTCTTGAGTTCGCGCACCACCCGCGGCACCAGGCCTTGCGGGTTGGCCGCTTCCACGCCGTCAGGGGTCTTGAGGGAGCTATCGATGACCGGGAACAGCGCCATCACCGGAATGCCCAGACGCTGGCACTCGTGGGCCACCGGAAGCAGCAAATCCAGGCTGAGTCGCTCGACCCCGGGCATGGAGGCCACCGGATAGCGCTGGTTTTGGCCTTCGGTGACGAAGACCGGATAGATGAGGTCGTGGGCAGAGACGGCGTTCTCGCGCACTAGATTGCGGGTGAAGCTGTCTCGGCGCAGCCGGCGCGGACGGCCCGAGGGGAAGGCGGCGTAGGGAGTCATCCTGAAATTGTGCCAAATAAAGTTGACAAATACACTCGCCTAAAAACCACATCGGGCTCTGCGCGCCGGTTGCTTTATCCGGCTCGGCCGGGGCCTCTACACTTGAACCATGCTTTGGATAAAAGCTCTGCACATTGTTTTCGTGGCCAGCTGGTTTGCGGGGCTGTTCTACCTGCCGCGAATCTATGTCAACCTGGCCATGGTGCCACCAGAAAGTATTTCTGAACGTGAGCGCTTGCTTCTAATGTCGCGCAAGCTATTACGGTTTACCAACCTGCTGGCCATACCGGCTGTGGGACTGGGCCTGTGGCTGTGGCTGGGCTATGGCATTGGCCTGGGTGCAGGCAACGGCTGGATGCACGCCAAGCTGGCCGTGGTGGTGCTGACCCTGGCCTACCACCACCAATGCGGTCGCATGCTGCGCGTGTTCGAGCGCGGTGAAAACATCCGGGGTCATGTCTGGTACCGGTGGTTCAATGAACTGCCGGTGCTGTTCATGCTTGTCGCCGTGGTGCTGGTCGTGGTTAAGCCCTGGTGAGGCTGCGGTGCGTCGGGGCCTGAATCGACGACGCTTGCCCGTGGGTTGATGTGACCATGGCAAGCCGGGCTCCTCCCAGACAAACCTCGGCCGTGTCGCTGGCCCTGGCGTCGGCCTGCGTGGTGGTCTACGCCAGCTTGTATCCCTTCTCCGGTTGGCGCGACCAGGGCTTGTGGCCCCTGGCCTTTCTGGGTGCGCCCTGGCCGCGCTACTGGACCGGCTTTGACCTGATGGTCAATCTGCTGGGGTATTCGGTGCTGGGTTTTTTGTTGGCCTTGTCGGTGTTGCGCGGCACCGATTGGCGCTGGCCGGTGAGCCTGGCCAGCTTGGCGGCTGCATTGCTGTCGCTGTCGATGGAGGCTTTGCAGGGCTATTTGCCGGTGCGCGTTCCATCGCAACTGGACTTTATCCTCAATGCAGTAGGAGGCTGGCTGGGCGCACTGCTGGCGCTCATGCTCGAGCGCCTGGGGGTGTTGCAGCGGTGGAGCGATTTCCGAAGGCGATGGTTTCTCGATCGCACTGCGGGAGGACGGGTGCTGCTGGCTCTGTGGCCGTTGGCCCTTCTCTTTCCAGCC
>JBILUT010000319.1:0-2924 GCA_044370875.1 Polaromonas sp.
GGCTGCGAACTTCATGCGCTCGGCAAAGGCGCCCACGATCAGCGCACAGGTGATGCCGGCAAAGGTGGCCTGGAAGGCGGCGAACACGATCTCGGGGATCACCACACCCTTGCTGAAGGTGGCTGCGTTGGCAAAGGTGCCGGCCGCGTTGTCCCAGATGCCTTTGAGCATGAAGCGGTCGAATCCGCCAAAGAAGGCGCCGCCCTCGGTGAAGGCGATGCTGTAGCCGTAGATCACCCACAGCACGACGATCATGGAGAAGGTCACCATGACCTGCATCAGCACCGACAGGGCGTTCTTGCTGCGCACCAGGCCGCCGTAGAAGAGCGCCAGGCCGGGGATGGTCATCATGATCACCAGCAAGGTGGCCACCATCATCCAGCCGGTATCGCCCTTGTTGGGCACCGGGGTGGCCTCAGCGGCTGCCGGAGCGGCTGGTGCAGCGGGAGCGCCTGCAGCTGGCGCTGCATCGGCGGGTTTGGCCGCCTCGGCAGCGGCGGCAGGTGCCGGCGCGGCAGCCGTGGCCGCGGGTGCCGCTGGGGCCGGGGTTTGTGCCAGCGCGGTGGCGCTGGTGCCCAGCAGGCTCAAGCCCAGGGCCAGGGAAGCGAGTAGTTTTTTCATGGCAGTCGATCTCTTTCTCAATGAATGAACAGCCTCGCAGGCTTACAGGGCTTCCTTGCCGGTCTCGCCGGTGCGGATACGGACGACCTGCTCCAGGTCGTAGACGAAGATCTTTCCGTCCCCGATCTTGCCGGTGCGGGCGGAGCCTTCGATGGCTTCGATCACCCGGTCGACCAGGTCTTCGGAGACGGCTGCCTCGATCTTGACTTTGGGCAGAAAGTCCACGACGTATTCCGCGCCGCGGTATAGCTCGGTGTGCCCTTTCTGGCGTCCGAAGCCTTTCACTTCGGTCACGGTGATTCCCTGCACGCCGATGGACGAAAGTGCCTCGCGCACCTCGTCGAGCTTGAAGGGTTTGATGATGGCGGTGACGAGTTTCATATGGGGAATTCCTTTCTCTCTGACACGCTGGAAGACAAGTCCGGGGTGTCGTAAAGCAGGGTCTGTGCCAATGGCTGGGCTTCGCCGGCTGCCATCTCTGAAAAGAATGTTTGCCCGGGTGGCCCTTGCTCTGTAAACCGCAGTGATGAGGCGCGATGCCAGGGCTACAGTCCAAGCCAGCAAACCCTTTTGGGTGCACAACTATGGTGCGCGCAGATGCACCGAATTGGAACGTGTTCCCGCAAATCTGAGCCATGAGCCTGTCCATCGTGCACAGTCGAGCCCTGATGGGCTTGCAGGCCCGCCCGGTCTTGGTGGAGGTCCATCTGGCCAACGGCCTGCCCGGCTTCACCCTGGTGGGCTTGGCCGATACCGAAGTGAAAGAGGCGCGCGAACGGGTGCGGTCGGCCCTGGCCAATTGCGGCTTGGACTTTCCCAATAACAAGCGCATCACGGTCAATTTGGCGCCTGCCGATCTGCCCAAAGATTCGGGCCGTTTTGACCTGCCCATTGCCCTGGGCATCTTGGCGGCAGCCGGTCAGCTGGACGCGGCCCGGCTAGAGGGTTTTGAGTTTGCGGGGGAGCTGTCTCTGGGCGGGCAGTTGCGTCCGGTGCGCGGGGCACTGGCCATGGCCCTGGCCGCGCGGCAGGCCGGCCAGCCCCGGGCCTTGGTGCTTCCTTGGGTGAGCGCCCAAGAGGCCGCCTGCGTTCCCGGCGCTCGCGTTCACGGGGTCCATGGCTTGATGGATGTGGTGCAGGCCTTTCTGCCGGATCGGCCTGAGGACGCGCCGTCCTGGCAGCCTTTGCCGCCCGTGCTGGCGCAGGCACCGTCGACCGCGCTGCCTGATATGGCTGATGTCAAAGGCCAGGCGACGGCGCGTCGGGCTCTGGAGATTGCCGCAGCCGGGGGCCACAGCATCTTGTTGGTCGGACCGCCCGGCGCCGGCAAATCCATGCTGGCGCAGCGGCTAGCGGGCTTGCTGCCGCCCATGGAACCTGACCAAGCCCTTGAAAGCGCGGCCATCGCCTCCCTGGTCGGGCGGTTTGCACCTGAGCACTGGGCCCAGCGGCCCACCTGCGCGCCGCATCACAGCGCCAGTGCGGTGGCCTTGGTCGGGGGTGGCTCACCGCCGCGGCCCGGAGAAATATCGCTGGCCCATGGCGGCGTACTCTTTCTGGATGAACTGCCCGAGTTCCCGCGCGCTGCCCTTGAGGCCCTGCGCGAGCCGCTGGAGACCGGCCGCATTCGCATCGTGCGTGCCGCACAGCAAGCGGAATTTCCGGCGCGCTTTCAGTGGGTGGCTGCGATGAACCCCTGCCCCTGCGGCTATCTGGGCTCGGCCGTACGCGCCTGCCGCTGCAGCCCCGATCAGGTGGCGCGTTATCAGGCGCGCATCAGCGGCCCGCTGCTCGACCGGATTGATTTGCAGATCGAGGTGGCGGCCTTGCCGCCTGCCGATCTGGTGCATGCGCCAGCGGGTGAACCCAGCGCCCCCATTGCGGCTCGGGTTGTGTCGGCGAGGGCCCGCGCGCAGGACCGACAGGGATGCGCCAATCACGCCCTGGCGGGCGCGCTGATCGACACTCACTGTCGAATGGACGAGGCCGCCGCTTCATTACTGACCACCGCTGCCACGCGCCTGGGCTGGTCGGGTCGAAGCATTCATCGTTGTCTCAAGGTCGCCCGCACCATCGCTGATCTGGCCGGGAGCGAGCACCTTCAAGCGCCACACTTGGCCGAAGCGGTGCAGTATCGGCGTGGGCTAAAGGGCAGCTAGATGGCGGGGCAGTTGCCGAAGCTGACCTTCGTGGCCCAGACAGTGTGAAAACAGTTGCGCTGGGCTCAGTGGCGAACCGGGCTTGCTGGCTCAGCCATGTGAAGTCGAATGGGCGTTTCCCAGATCTGACGCAGGGCGGTCAAC